>DATMXZ010000259.1:0-10146 GCA_035561235.1 Ignavibacteria bacterium | reverse complement strand
GAATAACTTTCACGACAATATCAATATTTATTTTATTTTCCGTTAATGTATTCGGGCAATACGTCTGGAATCAATACCGGATTTCGACGAATACTACCACGCAGATTTCTTACACGCTTGTATCTTCCGCTTCGTCTTCATACACGGCGGGAAACTCCGGTCTCTTTCCGGGAAATTATTCTACCGATACGTCGAGAGGGTTTCTTCCTCTCGATATCGTCAACGACCCGAATGCCCTGCCCTGGAGAATGACGGTTAAGTTCTCCAACACTACGGGAATTCTTATCGACCCGTATCACGTGCTTACGGCGGGACACGCCGTCTCGATGAATCAGGCTTTCGGTAACGTGAAATTCACTCCCGCGTATTCTCAGGACGATTCCCCTTACGGTTTTGCTTATCCGGAATATGTGTATCTGTTCACCGCCTATACGTCCACATCAGCGACCGACCTTGCTATTGTTAAACTCGACAGACCTATCGGCGCGCTCACAGGATATACGGGTTACGGATATAACAATAATCAGGCTTTTTATCTAAGCCAACAGATATTTTTCAATCCGTCTTATCCGTCCGCGGGTTTGTTCGACGGGAACAACCTATACAACTGGAAGGGCAAAGCGGATTACATCACGAACGATTTCGCATATTCATTCAGGAACGGCGTCGTCGGTATGAGCGGCAGCGGGCTTACCACCTACGTCAACGGAACGCCTGTCACCTACGGAATCATCGTCGCCACGGGAATAAAATTCAATAAAATCAACGCTAACAAGTTTGACGCTATAAATAAAATAATCGAGCGCAACACTCCGGTTGTTTACGACGCCGTGCCCCTTTCGGCAAAAGTATATCCCGGTGTTTTAAAACAGGGAAATAATCCCGATTCCGTAACTTTCGTCGTGCACGATTATTCTACGCAAGACTGCCCGAATTCGCAAATCACTGCGAACATTTACGTCTCGGCCGATTCTATAATTACACCGCAGGACCAACTCGTAAAATCCGTAACCGTAAACAGCGCCATTACCGCGAAGAATTCGGTTTTGGTAAAATCGACAGGCGTTGACCTTTCCGCTCTGCAGGCGGGTGAATACTGGGTCGGCGCGATTCTTCAGGGCGATGACAATTTACAGAATAACACTACGGGTTACAGGGACGCGTTTAAACTGACAGTAGCAGGTTCCGATTACGTCAGAATTTCAGGCGCTGTAACCTCATCACAATCGAACGCATTTTTAAGCGGTGTCTCTATGCAGGGCGCGGGCGGAAATTTCATCACGGATTGTGAAGGCAGATTCGCCGTTTATGTGCCCGCGGGCTGGAGCGGAACTATCACTCCCTACAGAGAGGGTTTCGATTTTACACCGTCGTCATTCACCGTAACTAACGCGTCGATTCCGCTGGAATATAACTACACGGCGTCAAAAAAGACTTTCAATATCAGCATAAACGTTAAATCCCCCGTTCAGCAGAATCCCGTAAGCGGTGTGCAAATCACGGGACTGCCCGGTGAGCCGTTCACGAATTCAAACGGTTCCGCTGTAATCAATGTCTATCACGGATGGTCAGGCAGCGCGTATCTTGCAAAAGAAGGATGGAATCTTCAGCCTTACCTGTTCGAATACAGCAAAGTTGTTACCGATAAAAATGTACCTGTAACCGCGGGCTTCAGCCTGAGCGGATATCTCTACGACGCTAACGGCGGACCCCTGACAGGAGTTAAGATTACTGGCTTCCCAAATACGGTTTACACGAATTCATACGGCTATTATTCTTATCTCCTCGATTCGGGCTGGTCGGGATTGGTCAAACCTGAAAAAGGCGATACGCTTTTCAATCCCCTTTCGAGAAGTTACAACGCGATTGCGCAGAACTATGAGTATCAGGACTTTCAGGAAGTGTCTTCCGTTTATCTGAACCTTAAACTTTTCCTCAGCGGCGCTTACGTTGACGGAAAAGATACTATGAGAACGGATTTGAAATTCAGAAACTACCTGAGCCAGTCGCCGCCCGCGCTGTACAGCAATTCCGTAAGTCCGTTCGATTTCAGACCGCATAAAACGTTTACTTATAACACGGGACTCGCGGGTATCGTTGACTGGGTTACCTTAGAGGTCCTTGACTATAATTTCATTCCCGTCGATACAGTCGCCGCTTTGCTGAGAAATGACGGTAAGATTGTCAGCGGCGAAGGCAACGACTATGTCGCTCTCGATATGGGCATACTCCCCGATTTTTATTACGTCATCGTAAGACATAGGAATCATATCGCCGCGCTGTCGAACTATCAGATTTACGCTTGCTCCGCTCCCGACCTATACGATTTCTCGTCAGCCGCGGATATGGTTTACGGAAGCAATCAGAAAAAACTTAAAGATAATCTTTACGGATTGTATTCCGGCGACGCCAATTACGACGGTGTCATAGACAGCAGCGACTTCAACATATATAATACTATAGGCTCTCAGGCGGGTCACGGATATATTACCTGCGATTATAATCTCGACGGTTTCACGACGTCATCCGATTTTATAAAACTCGCGCCGAATATCAAACTCAAAATTTCGGCGGTTATTTACACTGGCGATAGGAAGTACAGGAAGAAGTAATAGCGATCCAAACTTCACGACAAACGAGCACCCTTCGGGGTGCTTTTTTTACGCCGCCTATAAACCCCCTTTCTCATATTGAGACATTTTTCGGAGAACTGAATTTTTCCGAAAAAGGGAAAAAAAATCTATTCTCATTATGAGAATTTATTCTCAAAAATTCAATAATTTTACCGGAAAACGCAAATATTTTACTGTTTTTGCCTATATAATTGGCACATATCTTGTAATGGTATAGTTGATGTTTACTTCACGACAAATAGTAACATCGGTGCTCTTACTGACTGCCCAGTTTGTATTCGCTCAGTCAGCATCGATACAACAGAAACTGACCCTCGTTCAGAATTCGTATCAGAACGGAGGTCAGTTCGTTGTTGATTATCAGGTCAAAGGCGCAGGGCTCCCTTCCGCAAAGACTCTCGCGGGACTTAACTGCGACGTCGTTTTCGATTCCACCGCTTTGAGATTTACGGGCGGCTCAAACTGGCTCGCGGGTCTGTCCGATTCGAACGGCTATTCCGTGAACGCGGCTTCAAACTACGTCGATGAATGGAACACGAAAGCGGTTAGAATTTTCATCACCGCACCGGACGTCAACAACGACAACAACATCAGCGGCTACGACGTCGAAACGGAATACAGGACATTCGTAAGGCTGAATTTCATAATCCTCGACAATACGAAATCCGCGACGCTGACCGTTAAGGACGTCACGAATCAGGTCGGTCTGTTTTCCAGCCCGAACAATCTTCCGAATACCTTCGAAATCACCGGCGTGACACTTTCGCCTCCTATTAACATAGTCGAAAGCCCGCTTCCCGTATCGCTGTCTTCCTTTACGCATAGGGTAAGCGAAAGGAACGTAATACTTAACTGGACAACGACTCAGGAAATTAACAACAAGGGCTTCGGTATCGAAAGAAAAGAAATTAACGGCGCGGAGTGGAAGACAATCGGTTTCGTCAACGGCGGCGGGAACACGAATTCCGTTAGAAACTATTCTTACGAAGACAGAAAACCCGGTTCGGGAAAGTACAATTACAGGCTGAAACAGACGGACAACAACGGCAATTACGCTTACTCCGTACTTGGCGGCGCGGTTGAAATCGGAATCCCCTCGAAATACAACCTGTCGCAGAACTATCCCAATCCGTTCAATCCTTCCACAAAGATTGATTTCGATATGCCGAATGACGGCAGGATTAAGATTGTACTTTATGACGCGACGGGAAGAGAAGTTTCGACCGTAATCAACGAAGACAAAAAAGCGGGAAGTTACACGATTGATTTCAAGCCCTCGGGTCTTTCGTCGGGCGTTTATTTCTACAGAATGACCGCGTCGGGAAACGGCAGGGACAATATAATCACGAAGAAAATGAGTTTTGTAAAATAACTTTTTCATTCAGTCTCCTTTCATTGTAAGCGGACAAATGCTTGGGTAGTCCGCTTTTTTTTATTGCCCTCTCATCCCTGAAAAAAAATTCAACGCGCGTATTTAATAGTGAACTTTTATCGCCGTTTTCGTTGTTATACTTTTAAAGTTTTATTCCTCCTAAGCAAAGAGGTGTCGGGGGTAACTGACAATGAACTGTTCACCCGATTACCTCTTTTTGATTTTTAAACAAAACTTTACGGAGATGAAGAAAAGCAGCAACAAAAAACAATGGCTTGAACAAGCCTCCAAAGCCGCGACAAACGGAATGAAGTTCACCTCGCTCAGCGGCAAAGACCTCGACATTTGCTACACGCCCGATGACATCGGGGATTTTAACTACGACGAAAAACTCGGTTACCCGGGAGAATTCCCGTACACGCGCGGAATTCACAGCAATATGTACAGGGGAAAGATCTGGACGATGAGGCAATTCGCGGGATTCGGCACGCCCGAAGACACTAACACGCGATTCAAATACCTGCTCGAGCACGGACAGACGGGGCTTTCCACCGCTTTCGATATGCCCACGCTTATGGGCTGGGACGCCGACGCGCCCTTGTCCGAAGGCGAAGTCGGTATTTGCGGCGTCTCTATTTCTTCACTCGCGGATATGGAAATACTTTTCGACGGGATTCCGCTCGATAAGGTCTCGACTTCGATGACAATCAACTCCCCAGCCGCGATGGTTTTCGCTTTCTATCTCGCGGTCGCGGAAAAGCAGAAAGTTCCTTTTTCGAAATTACGCGGGACGCTTCAGAATGACATTTTAAAGGAATACATAGCCCAGAAAGAATTTATTTATCCTCCGAAAGAATCGATGCGCATAATAACCGATATGATTGAATACTGCACGAACGAAGTGCCGCAGTTCAATCCCGTGAGCGTTAGCGGCTACCACATACGCGAGGCGGGCTCGACCGCCGCGCAGGAACTGGCTTTCACGCTCGCTGACGGGTTCGCGTACGTCGAAGCGTGCATCGAACGCGGTCTTGACGTTGATGCGTTCGCGCCGAGGATATCGCATTTCTTCAATTCGCATCTCGACTTCTTTGAAGAGATAGCGAAGTTCAGGGCGGCAAGAAGGATTTACGCGAAACGTATGAAAGATAAATACGGAGCGAAGAATCCGCGCAGTTGGATACTCAGGTTCCATACGCAGACGGCGGGATGCTCGCTCACCGCGCAGCAGCCCGAGAACAACATAGTCAGAACGGCAATCGAAGCGCTCGCCGCGGTTCTCGGCGGAACTCAGAGCCTGCACACGAATTCGATGGACGAAACTCTCGCGCTTCCTTCCGATAAGGCGGTTAAAATCGCTCTGAGGACTCAGCAGATAATCGCCTACGAGCACGGTGTCATAAACACTGCCGACCCGCTCGGCGGCAGTTATTACATCGAGAAATTAACCGACGACATCGAAGCGGAAGCGGAAAGATATTTCGAATCGATTGACGCGCAGGGCGGTGTAATCGCCTGCATCGAGAACGGATTTTTCCAGAAGGAAATCGCGAACGCGGCTTATAAATATCAGAAGGAACTCGACAACAAGGAAAAAATTGTAGTCGGCGTGAACGATTTCGTCGAGGAAAACGAAAAGATTGACATACCCATACTGCAGATTTCGAAATCAGTCGAAGAACTTCAGGTAAAGCGTCTCAAAGAACTGAAACAGTCGCGGAACCGGGAAAACGTGAAACGCTCTCTCGCCGGACTGAAACAGGCGGCGTCGGACGGCAAAAACCTTATGCCCGTCATACTCGAATGCGCCCGCAATTACGTAACGCTCGGCGAAATGTGCAGCGAACTCAAAGAAGTCTTCGGCATCTATCACGAAAGCGCAGTATTCTAATCTCGTAAAATGTCATTCCTGCGAAAGTGCGCTCGTCGTTTACCCCGAGTGACTCGGGGCATCCGCCGTGGTGGACTCTCAGCCGGAATCCATTAACGTAATAATGCTTCAACTCTGTTACACAGAGGAACACAGAGGAGCACAGAGTCCCACAGAGGTTAAAGTGCGAGAACGATTGATTCCTCAATTGTCATCCCTGCAATCACATCGCCGGAATCCACATTCCCAAATTCCATTGTACATTGAACATTGTAGATTGACTTGAGCCCGCATAGCGGGCGTAAAACGTGTCCCCCTTTGGAGGGGGTGGACGCCGGAGGCGGACGGGGGAGGATCACAGGTCCAATAGCAGACCGTTCTCGCTCTTCTACCTAAAAAATGTTCTTGCTCTTCTCTGCTTTGTCCCGATCTTGCATCGGGATGTCCTCTGTGAACTCAGTGGTGAATTGTTCTTGCTCTAATTGTTAACTGCTAATTGCTAATCGTTAATTGAATACTCACCTTACTCTTTTCCCTATATAGAACACGTACCCATAATAGGACCGGTATTTCCGAAACAACTCCGCCTCATACCGCTGATATTTTATAAATTCCTCTGCGGATTTATTGCCTTTATGCTTTTTCAGAAAAGTTTCCAGAAGCCGTGGCTGCATCGAATAATATTCTTTCCAGACGGTATCGGGCACGACAAAAGTTGCAATCGGAAGATAACCCGCTTTTTGCATTTGAGCAGCCTTGTTTGGCATTGTGTCAATTTCCGGATATGCGTTCTGCCAGAAATCCTGAATTTCTTCAGGACGTTCTTCGCTGAACCAGGTATTTTCCGTAACAGCAATGTACCCGCCCGGCTTGAGAAATTTCCGCCATTCATTCAGTCCCCGCTCAAATCCGATATTATAGATCGCGCCTTCCGACCAAATCAAATCCAGTTCTTCTTCCTGAAAAGGAAGATTCTCCATATTCCCGGTAACGCATTTCACTCTGTCCTGAAGATTTTGGTTTTTGGAATTTTCGTTGAACTGCCTTACAAAATCAGGCCACGATTCAATACCGGTAATTTCACCCGCCGTATTCTTCGCCAGAATCATTGTTTGACCGCCGGTTCCGCATCCGATATCGGCAATTTTGGATTTTTCGTTAAGACCGTCTATAAAACTCAATGCCCTTAGCGTTATTTCCGGACTTCCCGGTCCCTGCCGTTCCGTGTTCGAAAAATAATCGTAAATAATGTTCAAATCGAATTCGTGCACTGCTTGTTTTTCTCCGCTCATAACTTCCCTTTTTTAATTTTTTATACGTTAATTCTCCGTGCAATAAAATTCTTGCCTCAAAAGCTCCGAGAATGTAACCAAACTGCAAATTTTAAATCGATAATTGAAGACTATTATTCTTCCATTACACAGGAGAGCGGTACAGACAATTAACGATTAGCAATTAGCAGATAACAATTAGAGAAAGAGATTTTCACCACTGATGAAAAAAGAAGCTAGAAGTTAGAAGTTAGTAGTTAGAAGAGAGAAAGAGCGATTGATTCCTCGATTGTCATTCCGGCATGCTCTCAGCCGGAATCCATTAACGTAATAATGCTTCAACTCTGTTACACGGAGGAACACAGAGAAGGCACGGAGACCCACAGAGGTTAAAGAGCAAGAACATCCGCCACTAATTACCACTAATTTTCAAAAAGCACTTGGACACAGATTAGAACAGATTGTCACAGATTATCACTGATTAAGAGCAAGAACTTTTTCTAGGTAAAAGAACAAGAGCGATTCACCACAGAGAGCACAGAGAAGAGCAAGAGCATTAAGCCGCTAATTACCACTAATTTTCAAAAAGCACTTGGACACAGATTAAAACAGATTGTCACAGATTATCACTGATTAAGAGCAAGAACTTTTTCTAGGTATAAGATCAAGAACGATTCACCACAGAGGACATCCCGATGCAAGATCGGGACAAAGCAGAGAAGGCAAGGAGAAACACAGAGGTTAAAGAGCAAGAGCATCCGCCGCTAATTTACACGAATTAAGAGCAAGAGCTTTTCACCACAGAGCACAGAGCGCACTGAGAAGAGCAAGAGATTTTTTTAGATAGAAGAGCCGGGGGTTTGCTTCTTTTATATTATCCGAGTTTGAGAAAGAACGAATGATACGAATAGTGTCATTGAATGATACGAATGACACGAAAAGTGTCGTTTAAATTTATGTCCGGGTTGAAAAAACAGGGAGATAGGTCCCGGGATTTTCAAATCGTGTCAAAATAGTATCACAGCGTATCATAATCGCGAATAAGATTCTGATTTTCCAAAAGATAGCGAATGACACGCGAATGATACTTTTTTTTCGTATCATTTTT
The DNA here is from genome assembly GCA_035561235.1 of Ignavibacteria bacterium. Classification (GTDB taxonomy): domain Bacteria; phylum Bacteroidota; class Ignavibacteria; order Tepidaquicellales; family Tepidaquicellaceae; genus CAIKZJ01. The sequence continues at coordinate 1,892 of DATMXZ010000259.1, read as the reverse complement.
ATTTTTCCGCCGGTCAGCATTTTTTCAGTCCTTCGATTACGTGTTTAGGGACATAGGACTGCGAGTAATCCGTTTCGGGAATCGTATTTTCCGGAGCAGAGTAAGTGCTGGATTTATCCGAGAATTTCCTGAAGACATCAATTTTATTCACGGTATTGAGGAGCATATTAATATTTTTCAGGAGGGATGAATAGTCCAGAGAGATTTCCTCATTTTGGCGGACCGCATTTTTCATTTTTTCGATATTCTCGTTGATGAAATCGAAGTAGGACTCATAGGCGGACGCGACCTTAGAGCGCAGTTTGTTCAAGTCGGAATTCCTGCCGTTTATGATATCGGCTTTAAAGAACTTATTCCAGCGGTTGGCGGTAGCGAGAGAGATTTCGAGTTCTTCGGAGATATCGACGAGGGATTTTCCCTGAATTCTCATAGAGACGAATTTCGATTGAGTTTCAATATCCTTGCGCATAGCAACAAATTTTAAATTCGCGGCAATAAAATATTACCATACAAATATAGCGAGGGGAGGGGCGGATTGATTCAATAAATGACCGTGAGAGCCGGTAAAGCATTGATAAACAGTGAAGTTATTTTCCGCAAAATTCGTTTTCGGGGGTCAGTGATTAAGGATACATCTACAGAAATAAGGTTTTAAAGAAGTAAGGAGAGGAAACCCGAAAATCAAAACGGAAAAAAATGTTAATACACCCTGATTATTCACTTGATATTTCGGGGTGAAATAATTAATTAACGGAAAAGAGAACAAAAACGACTTAGGGGGTATAAATGGCAATCAGCGGGAAATCGCTATATATTCCGGCAACATTTCGAAAAGCATATCTTAGGGAAGGCATACCAGTCACGTATGAAATTCAGAAATTTATTGTAGAGGGATTAATTATGCTGTATACGACAAGAATGTTTTTTCAATTATGAAATGATGATGAAAAAGTATTCAAATAAAATAAAAATATTTTTAAATATTAAAGACTGAATTCAATCAGTCTTATATATACAATTTAAAATGTATAGGTTTTCTTTCGTCAGACAAAAAAGCGAAATGCAATTACAATGAAAATTGAAGATTGGAAAATAGGAGAACTGATAGGTGAGGGCGGTCAAGCACAAGTACATAAATCAACACGCGTTGGAGACGATAAAATATATGCGATAAAAAGATTCAAAAATCCTAAGCGCGAGGAACGAAGTAAAACTGAAATATTAAACATGAAGTCACTTAAAGCACTTGGTGTTAATGTTCCTGAAATAATTGATAGCGGTGAATACAAAGAAGGAAGGCCTTATTTTGTTACTATTTATTACCCAAATTGTAGTTTAGAAAAGGAATTGAAAAGCGGATGTAAAAATATTGATAGAATTGAATTCTCCAAAAAACTATGCGCCGAGATTCGAAAACTTAATAGTGCCGGATATGTTCATCGCGATTTAAAACCTGCAAACATATTGTTAGACAACGAATGGAATCCTGTCATAGCCGATTTTGGATTAAGTCGTAATACAGATGAGCAAACTGGTTATACAAAACCAGGGGAACCAATCGGTTCTACTCATTATATGCATCCTAAAGCATTCGAAGCCAAATCTATTGAAAGAAGATTGCATTTTGGTTTTGACGCATATTCTTTTGGTAAAATGCTAAACGAAATTCTTACTGGGAAACAGCTTTTAGGATTTAGTGTACCATCTAACGTAGAGGAATTTATAGGTGTTCTTCCAGATACATATAATGCTCGCAAAATGCTACGTGCGATAAAAGATCTACTTTCAAATGATTTGAATGAATTGTTAACGTATTGGTCAAAGTTCCCTTCCGAATTAGACAATATATTAAGTCCACCATTTGAATCGCAGAGTCTTGATCCCTATTTGGT
>DATMXZ010000258.1:0-4474 GCA_035561235.1 Ignavibacteria bacterium | reverse complement strand
ATGCTTGTTTCCTGCGGAAAACAGGAGAAAGAACTGAAAACTGAAGAAGAATACCTGAACGCGGCTAAAACTTTATACGACAGCGCTCTTGCTAAAAAAGATAACGCCCTTTTCGGTGAAGCAATAGCAAAATACAAAGAGTTTATCGCGAAATTCCCCAATTCGGATAAAGTTCTCGTCGCCTATAATCAAATCGGCGGAATCTATTTTGACAATCTTCAGAATTACAACGAAGCAATAAATACATATAAAACCGTTTTCGAAAAATATCCAGATAAGAAAGAAGCCAAGCAGTCGCTCTTTATGGTCGCTTTTATATATGACGAAACCCTGAAAGATAAGGAAAACGCCAAGGCGTTCTACAAGAAGTTCCTCGAAAAATATCCTCAGGATACAGACCCGAATGACAAGATGAGCGAATCTGCGCGCCGAATGCTCGAAGTCCTTGAAACGGGAAAATCTATCGAAGAACTAATTCTGCAAAACTCCGCGAACGAAGATAAGAAGACCGAGACAAAGACCGAAGTGAAACAGGAAAATAAGGATGTCAAACAGCAGCCAAAGGAAAAACACGTGACGCCCGATAATACTTCGGACTCGAAACCGGATGATAAAAAATAATCGGAATGAATTTAATAAAGCCGTTTTGCCCGCGGGCGAAACGGCTTTTTAAGTATATATGGGAAAAGAAACCGAATACAGAAAATACCTTAAACCTTCCGCGCTCGCGAAGATTTCAAACCTTGAACTTAAGGCTAAATTCGTCGTTGAAGGATTTATGGCGGGACTTCATAAATCGCCGTACCACGGTTTCAGCATCGAGTTCGCCGAACACAGGCAGTATATGCCAGGCGACGATATACGGTTCCTCGATTGGAAAGTCTTCGCGCGAACGGATAAATATTTCATCAAGCAGTACGAAGAAGAAACTAACCTCAAAGCGTATATACTTCTCGATATATCCAAATCGATGGATTTCTCTTTCCGCAGTATGAAGAAACAATCGGGACTAAAAAAGATTTTCGGGAAAAAGAGCGCGGACGATACATCGGTTACAAAACTTGAATACGCTTCTTACCTCGGAGCGTCCCTCGCTTATCTGATGCTCCTTCAGCGCGACGCCGTATCACTCGCGACTTATGACACGGAAGTCAGGAAGTTCATTCCGCCGCGCTCCTCAAACGTTAACCTGAAATATATTCTTAAAGAATTGTCTGGCATCAATCCCGTGGGTAATACGGGCACCGCGGAATGCCTGCATCGTATCGCCGAAAAAGTCACGAGAAGAGGCGTCATAATAATTATAAGCGACCTGCTCGACAATCAGGAGGAAGTCATAAAATCCCTGCGCCACTTCAGGTATGACAAGAACGAAGTAATCGTATTTCACGTCCTTGACCCCGTTGAGATTACTTTCCTCGACGGAAATCCCGTCAGGCTCGTCGACGCCGAAACAAAAGAGGAAATATATTCAAAACCCTATGACGTGAAAAATGAATATGCAAAAACAATGGAAAGATTCATTAAGAATTATAAAGACGCCTGCATCTCCAACAACATCGACTACGTCCTCCTCACAACCGAAACCCCGTTCGACATCGCCCTGCTAAAGTACCTGAACAAACGCTCCAAAAACTACTAACTACTTTTGTCCTGCTTGTTATCGGCTGAATGCTAAATGCTTTATGTTATCTGCTAAATGTTGACTGCTAAACGTTAAATGTTAAATGTTATATGTTACCTGCTAATTGTACCCCGCTCTTCAATTACTGATTATTAATTACTAATTACTAATTAAAAGCGTATTCTCGTCCTGTCGTCGTACATCGGCGTTATCAGCCTGTAATCCCCGAACCCCGTGTCGTCAACAAATATGAACTGCCTGTTGATGTCGTAGTATGTCCATATTTCATACGGCTTCGAATCGCTTTCAAAAGGATGCCTGTCGATATTCGACGGGTTCCCGAGTATGATATAAACCATTCCCATATCCGTCTTCCAGCCCTCAACAAAATGCGTGTACCTTTCCGTCGCCGTGTTTACCCTGTTGTAATAAATATTCATCAGTTCGTTCTTAGGTGTGTTAGGCGTTGGGTCCTTGTCTTTCCAGAACTTAAGAAAACGCCTGAGCCTTTCTTCCTTCGTCTTTCCCTTGTTTATGAAACTTATGTCGTCCGATTCCGCTATGTACATCAACTGGTCTATCGCCTTGTCGAGGTCTCTTATATTCACCGGCATATCCGACCATCTGTAATAGAACAACTTGTGCGCGAGTATCTCTGCCCCATCCGTTATATCTAATTTGTAATTACCGATGTAATATTTGTCGTTAGATATTTTCGTAACAAAATTGCTGCTTCCGGGCTTTATCAGGCAAGTAACGGTCGTGTCGAAAATCGCCGCGCCTTTATCGTCGTAGAAATGCAGTTTAAACTGCTTGACGGTAGAATCGCTGCCGCGGTATCGGATTTCGTAAAACAAATAAAAACTGTTCAGCATCCCGACGTTTCCCGATATTAAAGGAACGATTTCCTTGCCCGTCTCTGGGCTGTCGGTATATTCCGAGAGGAGCAGAATGTCGCTGAATATTAAATTGTCCGTTACAGGATTCTTTACCTTTATGTCGTACTCTTTAGTTTTCTCTTTATTGCTGTTTCTGTCCCTGAAAGCGAATGTAAGTTTGTAATTCCCCGGAGCCAGAAAATAGTTCTTCAGACTCGATGCCGATTTTTCCGTTATGTTCTTCTGCTCCGTCTTCGTGGTGGATAACGTCTGCGTGTAGGTCTGGTTCACAACCGCATCCCCGTCCGAGTTCTTTATCGTGACGATGTACTCTATCGCGGCTTCGAAGTCTTCGGACGCATTGTTCCTTTTGAACTGAAGATTCTCGAGTGGCAGTTCTATGTACAGGTCCAGCCTGCCCGCCGCGGAATCGTACGGATAAAAAACGAGAGGATCGGCATAGAAGAGTTCCTTGACGTTCAGCATCTCGTTGATTTTCTGCTCTTTGTCTTGCGCGCCCGCGTAATTGACGGACACAAGAAGCATCAGAACCAATGCGGTCTTTAAAAATTTATTCATCCTGCTTTATTAAATTATTGTTTCCCCGAATAGGTCAAATTCTTCGTAATCGAAAATCCTTACTTTGTAAAACTCACCCGGCGCCAGCCCTTTCTTGCTGCTCACGTAAACTTCCTGGTCAATCTCGGGCGCGTCTTTGTAACTCCTTCCAATGTAATAATCATTTTCTTTTCTTTCAATCAATACTTCAATGCTTTTGCCGACTGTGTTACTGTTATTCTCCTCCGAAATTTCTCTTTGCGCGTCCATTAAGTATTTTTGCCTGAGATTCTTTTCTCTCTGCGGAACCGCATCCTTCAGCCCCGCCGCGTGAGTGCCCTCTTCTTCCGAATAAGTGAACACTCCCAGCCTGTCAAACCTGAACTCCTTTACAAAATCGAGCATCTCACGGAATTCCGATTCGCCTTCGCTGGGATGCCCCGTGAGAAGAGTCGTTCTTATCGCAGCTCCCGGAATTTCGTTCCTCAATTTCTCAAGAAGTTTTATCTGCCTGCTCTTTGTTATTCCCCTCCTCATCGCTTTCAATACCTTGTCTGAAACGTGCTGTATCGGAATGTCTATGTACTTGCAGATTTTCTCGTTGTCCCGTATCGTCTCAATCAGGTCATCGGGAAATCTCGATGGATACGCGTACATCAGCCTTATCCATTTTATTCCTTCGATTTCCGACAGCGAATTCAGAACTTTTGATATTTCTCTCTTTCCGCTCCTGTCAAGCCCCCAGTAAGTCGTGTCCTGACCGATTATAATTAATTCCTTCGCTCCCTTTTCCGCGAGTTTCTCCGCTTCTTTAAGAATTAAACTTAGCGGAACCGAAACGTGCCCGCCTCTCATAATCGGTATCGCGCAGAACGAGCAGGGATTGTCGCAGCCTTCGCTTATCTTTAAATACGCGTAATGACCGGGCGTCGTCAATGCCCTCTCGCCTATCAGGTTCTTTTTGTAATCGACGCCGAGGCTGTTCAAAATTCCAATTACCGTTTTTTTCTCGCTCGTCGCCCCGAAGTATTTATCTACCTCGGGTATCTCCTTCTCAAGTTCCTTCTTGTATCTTTCCGAAAGACAACCCGCGACAAACACATTCTTCAATTTCCCTTTTTCCTTGTTCTCTACCGCGTTAAGTATTGTATTTACAGACTCTTCTTTCGCCGAACTTATAAACCCGCACGTGTTTATTATTACCGTATCCGCTTTCCTGTCTTCATCTACAATTTCTACGTTTCCTGACTGTAAATGCGCCATTATGTGCTCGGAATCTACAAGATTCTTCGAACATCCTAGCGTGATTATCTTTACCCTGTTTTTCCTGATTTTCATCATTTCAATTTAATCCTAAAAATTGTAACAAAAAACGAATAAAGAGGTTTCACTGTGATTTACATTTAGTATTTGT
>DATMXZ010000257.1:0-12046 GCA_035561235.1 Ignavibacteria bacterium | reverse complement strand
TTTTTAATTTATGCCGAATTATTTTATAGCCGGAGGCGCGGGATTTATCGGCAGCCACCTCGCAAGAAAATTGATAAATGAAGAAGAAAATTCTAAAGTCGTGATTTACGACAATTTTTCTTCCGGCAGGATGTGGCATCTTGAGGATATCGTTGATTCCCCTAATCTGGAAATTATCGAAGGCGACATTAAAGATGTCGAATTACTCGTTAATTCGATGAAAGGATGCGATTGCGTCTATCACTTCGCTTCGAATCCCGATATCTCTAAGGCTGTTACACAGCCCGACATTGACTTCTGGGAAGGCACCTTTCTTACTAATAACATTGTAGAAGCCATCCGGAGGAACGGAATAAAGAAATTAATCTACGCGTCCGGAAGCGGCGTTTACGGCGATACGGGATTTAACGAGGCGGCGGAAGATTACCGCCCGATGGTTCCTATATCTACTTACGGAGCAAGCAAACTCGCCGGCGAAGCGTTGATTAGTTCCTATTGCTTTATGTTCGATATCAATGCGGCTGCCTTCAGGTTCGCTAATGTAGTCGGTCCAAATCAGACTCACGGCGTCGGGTATGACTTCATAAATAAACTTATCGCCAATCCGTCTGAACTCGACATACTGGGCAACGGTACACAGAGCAAGTCTTACATCTATGTTTATGATGTTCTGAACGCTATCAGGCTCGTCGAAACTAAGTACCTGAACGGCTTCTCCTATTTCAACGTAGGAACTGATGATTATATTACCGTAAAGGAAATTGCGGATATCGTTGTTAAACTTATGAAACTTGAATATGTAAAACTGAACTTCGGCAAATCTGACAGGGGTTGGAAAGGCGATGTTCCGGTAGTTCGATTGAATTCGGAAAAGATTAAAAAACTCGGCTGGAGAAGAGAATTCAGTTCGGGAAAAGCGATTGAAAAATCTGTTTCATCTATGATAGAAAATATCAAAGGGAAAAAATAATGATTGTATCCAGAGCGCCTGCAAGAATATCTATGGGCGGAGGCGGAACCGACCTGCCTTCGTATTACAAAGAGCACGGAGGCTTTTTGCTTGCTACGAGTATTAATAAGTATATACACATTCTTCTCAATAAGAGATTCGAAGAGGATATCAGATTATCCTATTCGAAAACTGAAATCGTTGATGATGTATCGAAAATTGAACACAGGATTTTCAGGGAAGCGCTGCTTTACACGGGGATATCCAGACAGATTGAAATCGCTTCAATTGCCGACATACCTTCCAACAGCGGGCTCGGAACCTCCTCATCATTCACGGTTGCACTGTTGAACGCTCTCTTTGGATACAAGAGACAGTATATCTCTATTGAAAGACTGGCTGAAGCGGCCTGCGAGATAGAAATAGATATTTTGAAGGAGCCTATCGGCAAGCAGGATCAGTATGCCTCATCTTTCGGCGGATTCAACGCTTATTATTTCAATAAGGACGGGTCGGTAAACATAGAGCCTCTGAATATCAGGGAAGAACTGCTGATGGAACTCCAGAACAACCTATTCCTTTTTTGCCTGAATCAATCGAGGTCTGCGAGTAGCGTACTTACGGAGCAGAACGAAAAAAGCAAGATTAAAGATAAAGACACAATCGAAAGGCTTCACAGGATTAAAGATATCGGTTTTTATACGAAGAAAATACTTGAAGAAGGAAAAATTGACGAATTCGGCGAAATTCTGCATAATCACTGGCTTACGAAAAAAGGTCTGTCTGATAAAATTTCTGACCCATTCATTGACGAAGCCTACGAACTGGCTTTGAAAAACGGAGCGACGGGCGGAAAAGTTGTCGGAGCTGGTGGAGGTGGATTCCTTATGCTTTACTGCCCGGGGAAAAAATCCAAACTTGTCGAAGCGATGAAAAAAATCGGACTGAAACCTATGTGGTTTACATTCGAATTTGAAGGCGCTAAAAAAGTATTCTATAGTTGATGGATGTAACGCTTGCTATACTCGCCGGCGGTCTGGCTACCAGACTTTATCCGAAAACTTTGACGATTGCCAAGTCGATGATTGAAGTAGCGGAAAAACCGTTTATCGGACACCAACTTGAACTCTTGAGTTCGAAAGGTATTAAAAATGTCGTTCTTTGTCTCGGGAATCTACATCAGGAAATAACGGATTACGTTGGTGACGGGAAAAAGTTCGGGCTGAATGTTAAATATTCCTTCGACGGCGAAAAACCTGTGGGTACGGGCGGAGCCGTGGTGAATGCTCTTGATTTGCTGTCAGATCCTTTTATGCTTATGTACGGTGATTCTTTTTTGAATATTGATTTCATTGATATTATTGAATATTTTAAAAATCGGTGCGAATCAGGCCTGATGACTGTTCTGCGCAACGATGACAAATGGGACAAAAGCAACATAGAATTCAGGGACGGCAAAATCATCAGATACGAAAAATCTATAGAAGGGAAATTCAGTTTTATTGACTACGGCGTAAGCATGCTCAGGAAAAAAGCACTAAACGGATACAGTAAAGGATTTGGCTTCGATATTACGGAAGTCTTTCAAAACCTTATCAAATCAGGTGATCTGCTCGGATTCGAGGTATTCGAAAGGTTTTACGAAATTGGCTCGTTTTCGGGAATCGAAGAAACGGAAAAATATATTTTGTCTTTAAAAAATAAAAACAATGTCTGAAAAATATATAGAAAAATATTTCAACGAAGTCGCCGAAGTCGTGAATAAAATCGATAGGATTGCTGTCGGAAAGATTATCGATGAACTCGTTTGGATTAAAAAGAACGGCGGACGGCTGTTTATACTCGGTGTCGGCGGCAGCGCCGCAAACGCTTCGCACACAGTGAATGATTTCAGGAAAATATGCGGAATGGAATGCTATGCTCCGACGGATAATGTCTCCGAACTTACCGCGAGAGTGAACGACGACGGTTGGGAAACCGTTTTTGTGAAATGGCTGATTACAAGCAGGCTCAATGAGAAAGACGGCATTCTGATTCTCTCTGTCGGCGGCGGGAATGCCGGGAAGAATATAAGCGTTAATCTGATTAACGCCATTGATTTGGCTAAAGAGAGGAAATCCAGAATATTAGGTATAGTCGGCAAGGACGGCGGTTATACGGCGAAGAACTCTTCCGCCTGCGTGATAATTCCCGTCGTTAACGAAAGTTCGATTACTCCGCATTCCGAATCGTTTCAGTCCGTGGTCCTCCACCTTATCGTAACGCATCCTGACCTGAAACAGAACGAAATGAAGTGGGAATCTACTAATAAATAAAAATCAAGAGCATGAAAATTGACAATCTTAAAATAAAGATTTTCGCTGACGGAGCGGATGTTTCGGAAATGGAAAAAGCTGCGGGCATGGGAATAATAAAGGGCTTTACCACGAACCCAACGCTGATGAGAAAAAGCGGCGTGACCGGCTACGAAGAATTCGCGAAGGAGGCTTTGAAACGGGTGAAAGGATTGCCGATTTCATTTGAAGTATTTTCCGATGATTTTGATAGCATGCACCGGGAAGCGCTGAAAATATCTTCCTGGGGTAATAATGTTTTCGTCAAGATTCCTGTTACGAATACTAAAGGCGAGTCATCCGGCGGTCTTATAAAAAATCTGGCCTCCGAAAACGTTAAACTGAATGTTACCGCCATCCTTACATTGGAACAGGTTGAATTCCTGTCGAAAATATTTCCCGCGGACAACGAATCTATTATTTCAGTGTTCGCTGGAAGGATTGCCGACACGGGCGTTGACCCTATACCATATATGACGAAAGCGAAGGAATTGTTGAAAGGCACTAAACTGCAACTCCTCTGGGCAAGTTCAAGAGAAGTGCTTAACATAATACAGGCTGAAGAATGCGGATGCGATATAATTACGGTAACTAACGATTTGCTGAAAAAACTCGGCATGCTCGGCAAAGATCTTAAAGAACTTTCGCTCGACACTGTTAAAATGTTCTACAACGACGCGTCATCTGCTGGATATAAAATTTTATAAAATAAATCTCTATTTTGTCGTCAAAGAAGGAATTATTTCTTTTAGTGCTTTCGGATATTATTTTCGTCAACCTTGCATGGTCGATTTATTATATTATCCGCATTGAAAGCGGCTGGATACTGTTCACGAACCCGCCGTCATTCCTTATGCCGATGATTTTTATTTTTCTTTATTGGGTCGTAGTGTTTTATTTCTTCGGTCTCTACAGGCACTGGTTCGTCCGCTCGAGATTCGAAGAATTCGTTACTATTTTCCGCGCTGTAAGTTTCGGCTGCTTCATCCTCTTTTTCGCGATTTTCCTCGACGATTATTACAAAGACGCTAAGGTGGTATCGAGATTCCTTATACTCCTGTACTGGATACTCACAATATTCTTTGTCTCTCTCGGAAGGGTTGCAATTAGAGGCTTCCAGATGAGCCTGCTGAAAAAAGGATACGGACTCAGAAATACTGTGATTGTCGGAACCGGCTCTAAAGCCAAAGAGGTAAAAGATATGATTTTCGCGATTCCGAAACTTGGATATAAATTCTCTGGTTTCATAAGCATCGAAGACGAATCCAAGAAAACTGAAGACCTCGGCTCGCTTAATGAACTGCCTGATATAATAAAAAATCACGATGTCAAAAATATCGTTATCGCTACGGACGAAAAGTATCAGGAACTTATTATTAAAACGCTGAACCTTTGCTCCAATCTCGACGTCAGCGTGAAGATTGTTCCGGAAGTCTATGAAATCGTCAGCGGTATGGTTAAAACCGAACAGGTCCACGGTATCCCGCTCGTTGAGGTAAAAACGGAATTGCTCCCGTTCACTTCAAAACTGATGAAGCGGATTATCGATATCGTTGTCTCTGTTTTGATACTTATAGTACTTGTCCCGTTCGCTCTGCTGTATTCACTCGTTATGAAGATGTCACGCAGAAACATTTTTATCGTTGAAGAGAAAATCGGACGAGGTGGGAAAGAGTTTGAAAACATCAGATTCAACATTCCCGATAATGCTTTCGGTAGGCTTATGCGGAGATTGTGGATAGACGAATTGCCGCAAGCGGTCAACGTGCTTTTTAACGAAATGAGTCTCGTTGGTCCCGAACCGGAAATTAAAGAAAATGTGAACGTTCTCGTGAAAGAAATTCCTTACTACAACAGAAGGCTGAGGGTCAAACCAGGAATCACCGGCTGGGCTAAAATTAAACAGAAAATCGGCAGGGAGGAAATGGATATCAGAAAAGTCCTTCAGTATGATTTCTATTACATCGAGAACATGAACCTTATGCTCGATTTTAAAATAATATTAAATACGCTATTAATTATCTGGAGTTTTAAAGGCTAGAATATGAAAAGAGTCTTAATCGTAATACCGACTTACAATGAATCGGAAAATATCCTGAACATCATTCCTGAAGTACTAAACAAGACCACGGAAGAATATCAGTTTAATGTCCTTGTAGTCGACGATAATTCGCCCGACGGCACGGCTGATATGGCCGAAAGCCTCGGCAGCCCGAACGTTTTTATTATTAGAAGGGAAAAAAAAGCGGGACTCGGGACTGCCTACATAGTAGGATTTAAGTTTGCTATAAAGAACGGTTTTGATTACGTCTTCGAAATGGATGCGGATTTTTCTCACGACCCGAAATATCTTCCTCAGTTTCTGGAAAAAATTAATGAGGGATATGACCTTGTCGTAGGCTCAAGATACATCAACGGCATTTCAGTCGTTAACTGGCCGATTAGCAGGCTCTTTCTTAGTTATTTCGCTAACATTTACACTCGCATTATTACAGGATTAAAAGTCAAAGACACTACCGCAGGATTCATGTGCTACGACGTTAACGTTCTTAAAGGAATTAATCTTGACAATGTAAGGTCGAACGGGTACTCTTTCCAGATTGAAATGAAATTCAAATACTATGCGAAGAAATTGAGAATATTCGAAATTCCTATACTCTTTATTGACAGACGCGCAGGCAGGTCAAAGATGTCTAAGAAAGTCGTTTATGAAGCGTTCTATGTCGTTTGGAAACTGAAATTAAAATCTATTTTCGGTAAACTTTAGTATAAGATGACTGATGTTTCAATAATTATTGTAAATTACAACGTCAGAGACCTTGTCGACAACTGTATTGCATCTGTATATAAATCCAATAACGCATCCCACAATATTGAAATTTTTCTCGTCGACAATAATTCCGTCGACGGAAGCGCCGAACACATCGAAATCGCATACCCCGATGTTAAGGTAATCAGGAATAATAAAAACCTCGGATTTTCTAAAGCCAACAACATTGCAATCAGGCAGGCATCGGGCAAGTACTTGCTTATACTGAATCCCGATACGGTGCTCGAAGAGGGCACCTTCGGCAAACTGATTGATTTCGCCGAATCACAGGGGAATATCGGAGCCGTTACTTCTAAACTTATTCTCGGCAGCGGCAAACTTGATCCCGCCTGCAAGAGGAGTTTTCCGAAACTATCCGTCGCGCTTCCGAGAGTTCTCGGACTCTCGAAATTATTCCCGAAGAGCAGACTCTTCGGAAAGTACAACCTTACTTATCTCGACGAAAACGAGACAGCCGAAGTCGATGCGATCTGCGGTGCGTTTATGTTCATTCCAAAAAAAGTGCTCGACGATGCGGGATATTTTGACGAGGATTATTTCATGTACGGCGAGGACCTTGACCTGTGCTACAGGATAAAGAAAAAGGGATATAAAATATTTTACTATCCTTCCGTAACCACGATACACCTTAAAGGTGAAAGCACAAGAAAAACAAGATTTTCGTACGTGAATAATTTCTACGGAGCGATGAGCATTTTCGTTAAAAAGAATTTTGAGCATTCGTCAAAACTCCTGCTGTTCCTGCTTCAGGCGGGTATCTATTACAGGTCTTTGCTTTCTTACATAAAAAGAGCGTCAAAAATTCTTCTGCCCGTTTTCATAGACGCGGTGTTCCTATTCCTTTCCTTTTTCATTTCTGTCTATACGCGGTTTCATATTTTTCCGAACAGTTCTTACAGGTTCATTATTACGGTCTACGTCATAATCTGGCTGATTTCATTCACGCTTTACGGAATTTATACTAACAGGTTCAGATTCTCGTTAATGAAAACGTTCAATGCTATCTTCATCGGGCTCTTTGTCAATTCTTCCATAACATATTTCTTCAACGAATACGCTTATTCGCGCGAGGTCATCCTGAGGTCGACAATCAGCGCGATTATTTTGCTTCTCGGATGGCGCTCCGTCGTTAACATTTACAGATTCATAGTCGGGAAGAACATTCTTCTCAGAAAAATCAATCTGCTGATTGTCGGTAGCAGAAAACTAAACGAGGAACTCGAAGAAAAATTTCTGTCTAAGTACAATATTATTTATTTTACGCGAACGGAGTACAATTACGAGGAAATCAAGGAAACAATTATTATCAGGAATATTAACGAGGTGGTCTTTTCGGGCGATGTTCTGTCGAATAAGGATGTCCTGAAACTGATGTGGACGTTCAGGCAGAAGAACATTAAATTCAAGATTGTTCCGTCAGGTAACGAATTAATCCTTTCAAAATTGAGAGGGGATTTGGAAAATCCTTCTTTAATTGAAATTGAATATAATATTAATAATAAATTAAATATATTTTCCAAGAGGTTATTCGATTTTTTGCTGTCAACGGTGCTTCTTGTGACCGCTTATCCCGTACTGATGATATTCGGTCTGCTGTTCGGGAAAAACGAAAGCAGGCTCATCAGGAAGATATCGTTGGTTCCTTACGTCTGGACAGGCAGGTACTCTTTCGTAGGAGTGCCCGTTTGGTATGAGGAGTATGATGCGGAATATCTCGGTAAAAGGGGAGTCACGGGACTGCTTCAACTGCATATCGACGGGAACTGGACGAAGATCGAGGAAAATAAATACCTGCTGTATTACGCGAAAAATCAATCGCTTCAGTTTGATATTGAAATACTTTTGAAATCATTAATAAAAAATTATAAAAAATAATACTATGGCACTCGAATTTGAAAAACCGATTCTCGATTTAGAACAGAAGATAGATGAAATGCGCAAAATGTCCGACAGCCTTGATATCTCCGATGAAATCAACAGGCTCGAACAAAAAGTCAACGAACTTAGAAAGAATGTATTCGACAATCTCACTCCCTGGCAGATAGTACAATTGGCACGGCATCCAAACAGACCCTATACTCTCGATTATATTTACCTTATGACGGAGAATTTCGTGGAATTTCACGGTGATAGGAATTTCCGCGACGATAAAGCCGTCGTCGGAGGATTCGCGAAACTCGGCGACCAGACTGTAATGATTATAGGCCAGCAAAAAGGAAGGGACACGAAATCGAACCTCTATCGAAATTTCGGAATGATGAGCCCCGACGGTTACAGGAAAGCCGCAAGACTTATGAAACTCGCCGAGAAGTTCGATAAACCCGTTATTACGCTTCTCGATACCCCGGGCGCTTATCCGGGTATCGAGGCTGAAGAGCGCGGTCAGGCTGAAGCAATCGCAAGCAACCTTTTGAAAATGTCAGGCCTGAAAGTTCCGATTATCGTTGCGATTATCGGCGAAGGAGCCTCGGGCGGCGCGCTCGGAATTGGCATCGGCGACAGAATCCTTATGCTGAAGTATTGCTGGTATTCGGTTATATCACCCGAATCCTGCTCATCGATTCTATGGAGAAGTTGGGACTTCAAGGAACAGGCGGCGGAAGCGCTTAAACTAACTGCAACAGACCTTCTTAAAATCGGTATCATCGACAGAATAATCGATGAACCCTCAGGAGGCGCGCACAGAAACCATCAGGAAGCAGCGTCTATTCTCAAAGCGGCTTTGCTCGAAGAACTTGAACTGGTGTCAAAGATTAAAAGAGATAAACTGCTCGAAAACCGCATCAAGAAGTTTGAAAAAATGGGATTCTGGAAAGAGTAAAATGACCGATAAAAAGTGCACAAAATTTATAATCAACGGCGGACGCCCGTTATCGGGCTCCGTCAGGATTTCAGGCGCGAAAAATTCCGCGACGAAACTTATCGTCGCTTCTATGCTCACTTCCGGCAGATGCGAATTCACTAACTCTCCGAACAAACTAAGCGAAATGGAAGTCACCTCCGAACTTTGTAATCTGCTCGGCAGCGTGACTGAAATTAAAAGCGATAGTTTTAACATCACGACCGAAAAAATTAAGACGACTCAGATACCTTTCGAATTCGGAAACGTCAACCGCATCTCAATTCTCTTCGCGGGACCGCTGCTGAACAGATGCGGAGAGGCGAAAATACCCGTGCCGGGCGGATGCAAAATCGGTTCGCGTCCGGTGAATTTCCATATCGAAGGTCTGAAAAAACTCGGCTGCAGTGTCGAGATTAAAGATGATTTCTATCTCCTGAAATGCGACCGCCTTAAAGGAAATAACATACACCTCGATTACCCGAGCGTCGGCGCTACGGAAAACATTATCATCGCGAGCACGCTCGCGCAGGGCAGAACTATTATTACAAACGCCGCGATTGAACCCGAAATTATGGACCTCGTCAAGTTCCTACAGAAAATGGGCGCGATTATCGAAATCAGCACTGACAGGAAAATTACTATCGAAGGCGTCGACAGACTCGATGGCGCTTCGCATGAGATTATTTCGGACAGAAATCAGGCGGTCTCGTTTGCCGTCGCGGGCCTGGCATCGAAAGGCGACGTGTTCGTCGAGAACGCGAATCAGGACGACCTCATTACTTTTCTCAACACCGTCAGAAGAGTCGGAGGCAGGTTTGAGGTCAAAGGAAACGGAATCAGATTTTTCTATGACGGTAAGTTCAAACCGATTGCGGTTGAAACAAACGTTCATCCGGGATTTATGACCGACTGGCAGCAGCCGCTCGTAATTCTTCTCACACAGGCTGAAGGAGTCTCGATAATTCACGAAACGGTTTATGAAAAAAGATTCGGTTACGTGACCGAGTTGAAAAAAATGGGCGCCGATATTGAACTGTTCAATACCTGTCTCGGCAGTTCGAACTGCAGGTTTGCAAACAGGGAGTATTTTCACAGCGCCGTCGTTAAGGGCCCGACGCCTCTCCGCGGAGAGGAAATTATAGTGCCCGACCTCAGAGCGGGCATGTCGTATTTAATCGCGGGTTTGATTGCCGAAGGAGAAACGACTGTTAACGGAATAAATTATATTGACCGCGGTTATGAAAATATTGATGAGAAACTCAAAGGCTTAGGGGCTGAAATTTACAGAGTTTAAAACCAACCAAATCAATATTCCATATGACGAACAAAGAGAAAATCGAAGAACTGCGTAAAAAAAGAGGCGAAGCGATGCTCGGCGGCGGTCAGAAAAGCATTGACGCTCAGCACAAGCGCGGAAAACTCACCGCGCGCGAACGAATTAACCTCCTGCTCGATAAAGGCACGTTTGAAGAAATGGACATCTTCGTCCGCCATCAGTGCCGCGACTTCGGCGTAGAGAACACGCGTTTCTATACCGACGGCGTCATTACGGGCGTCGGAAAAATCAACGGAAGAAGCGTCGCGGTCTTCTCTCAGGACTTTACTATTCTCGGCGGCTCTCTCGCGGAATTCTACGCGAAAAAGATTGTGAAGATTATGGATATGGCGATGAGGGTTGGTATGCCCGTCATCGGTATTAACGACAGCGGCGGAGCGCGTATTCAGGAAGGCGTGCTTTCACTCGCCGGCTACGCCGACATTTTCCTCCGCAACACTCTCGCAAGCGGCGTCGTTCCTCAGATTTCCGCTATCGTCGGTCCCTGCGCCGGCGGAGCGGTCTATTCGCCCGCGATTACAGATTTCATTTTTATGGTCGACAAGATTTCGCATATGTTCATAACAGGACCGAATGTAATAAAAGCCGTGACGAACGAAGACGTTACTTTCGATGAACTCGGCGGCGCGAACACCCACGGCATTAAAAGCGGCGTCAGCCACTTCACCTGCGAGAATGAAATTGACTGCTTCCAAAAAATAAGACAACTTGTTTCTTATCTGCCTTCGAACAATATGGAAATTCCTCCTGACGAGGAATATGACGAAGAGGAAAAAGACCTCGAAGAATTAAACGATTTTGTCCCGGACAATCCGAACAAGCCTTACGATATGAAGGAACTCATCGCGAAAGTTATTGACAGGGCTTCCTTCTTCGAAGTTCATAAGGACTACGCTGAAAATATAATCTGCGGATTCGGAAGACTTCACGGAAGGTCTGTCGGCATTGTAGCGAACCAGCCGCTCGTCCTCGCGGGCGTGCTTTGCCTGAATTCATCCATAAAGGGCGCGAGGTTCGTCAGGTTCTGTGACGCTTTTAATATTCCTTTGCTCGTGTTCGAAGACGTTCCCGGATTCCTTCCGGGCACCGATCAGGAATGGCGCGGAGTCATACGCCACGGCGCGAAACTGCTTTACGCGTTCTGCGAAGCCACGGTGCCGAGAATTACCGTAATCGTCAGGAAAGCATACGGCGGCGCTTATGACGTAATGAACTCGAAGCATATCAGGGGCGACGTGAATCTTGCCTGGCCGTCGGCGGAAATCGCGGTAATGGGAGCGAAGGGCGCGGCTGAAATAATTTTCAGGAAGCAGTTGGAAGCGGCGGAAGACAAACAGAAAATGCTCGACGAAAAAATAGGCGAATTCAACAGCAAATTTCTCAACCCTTACATCGCGGCTGAGAGGGGATTTATAGACGACATAATCGAACCGAAAGACACGCGCAAGAAACTAATAACATACTTCGAACTTATTGAAAACAAGGTTGACTTCAACCCGAGACGCAAACACGGAAACATACCGCTGTAATTAGCAATTAATAATTATTAATTAGTAATTATTTCTCCTTCCCAAGCTCCAGCTTGGGAAGGCATAACCCATACTTCTCCTTCCCAAGCTCCAGTTTGGGATGGCTAATCGTAATCAAAATCATCTACAATTAATCTTCCCGGTTTCCTATATGCAAAGTCCCTTGCCGAACTCAACTCATATTCTTCGATGATCTCCGCTAGACCTCTCTTAACAGGATTATTATG
>DATMXZ010000256.1:0-3015 GCA_035561235.1 Ignavibacteria bacterium | reverse complement strand
AAAATTGTTTTCGGGCAAGATTAAAGGTATTAGGTGTAGATAATTGCAAAATATGAGAAAAACGTAAGGGATTGTCTCAATATGAGAATTTGAGATGTGCTTACAAAACCATAACATAAATTGAGCAATCTATAAAAAGCCGAGGGTTTAGGAATTGAGGATAAAACGGTTAGGAGAATAGAGTGTGAAAATCAAACAATTCAATTTCGATTCAAATGCACATTAATCAATTTATAAAAATATTCTTTTAAGGTAAAAGAGATTTTAGAGACTGAGGCACAGGCAAATAGAATTAGTAAGGGCGTGTATGTTCTATGCATTCAATTTTTCGGGACATTAGGAAATACATTCTACAAAAATCGTCAATCACAATTTCGAACGCAAACCACAACTGATTTCCACTTGCATCCCCCGCGAAAATAGTTTCCGTACAGGAAATTCGAGGTTGAATTAAACAGAAATTGGATTTGTTTTGGTGATTCGGAAATGAGTCTACCAAGATGCCGCCCGCTACGCGGGCTGAAATGTAATAAGAATTATAAACCGTTGAAACGGTTTTTTCTTCGTTCGCATTTTACCCACGGCTGAAGCCGTGGGCTAAGTCGGAAAGATAATTTTTTCGTAGTTCGGGGAATATTCTGACAAGTCCGTATTGAGTTTTTACTAAATAAAAATATTATATTAATTTATGGAGAACCCGTGTTAGGATTTATCAGTGAATTAAAAGAAGGGGGAGGGTATTGGTATGCACGGGTATAAAAACAGGAGAAATAAAATAGCATACACCGAAGAAATGATTCGAAAAGTTTGGGAAAAAAGTTAAAATTGTTACGAATCATGACTCTGCGAAATTCAGAAAGGACGAATGCGGCGCAAAGATGACAAGAAGTGAGCAGGGCAACCGAAACTTACAATACGGATGGGAAATCGATCATATAAATCCCAATGGAAGTGATGAATTATCAAACTTAAGACCATTGCAACGGGAAGATAATCTATCTAAAAGTGATGGAAGATTAAAGTGTGCAGATACATCAAGCGGAGATACGAACTCAAGGATATAAAATGGTAATGTTTTAATCACCTGTCTTAATCCTGATTCCCGCTTGCCGTGAATGAGAAAACCGAGCAGTTAGCATTCAGATGTAAAAAAAGGGAGAACCGGACAGAGAATTCCGGTTCCCGCAATAAATTTTGAAATCGTTATTTCATCAGTACCATTTTGCGAATCTCACGGAAAGAATCCGCTTTAATGGAATAAAAATAAACTCCGCTGGCAAGATTAGCAGCGTTAAACGTTACCGTGTAATAATCGGCTTTCTGGTACAGATTATCCAATATTGATTGCACTTCTTTGCCTGAAACGTCATAAACTTTCAACGTAACACTGCAGTCATGCGGTAACTGATAAGATATTTTAGTAGAAGCATTGAACGGATTCGGGAAATTCATTCCTAACGAGAATTTAAGCGGCGCCAGAATTGAAGCCGCGACGGACATATCGTACAACTTATAATTGCCGTTGAAGTCTATCTGTTTAATTCTGTAATAGTATTTTCCTTCACTAAGCCGAGCATCCATAAAGGAATAATCAACGGGAACAACAGAATTGCCCCTGCCATTTACGAAGCCGACATTATACCATTTTGATTTATCGTTTTTTTCCGAACGAGAAATTTCAAATCCCCTATTGTTCGATTCCGATAACGTGCGCCATACCAGTTTAACCTGATTATTGTTTAGAATCAAATACGAGAACGAACTTAACGACACAGGGAGAGGACCGTTGCACTGAGTCCCGATGCCTGTAATATTACCGGTAATATTCCCAGCAGTTGAAGCGCACAGGTCAGACCCAGATTGTACATTTATTTCCGCTCCGGAATCAATCACGATAGATTGAGAATATGCAAATCCGGCTGCGAAAAAGAAAAGAATGATTAATTTTTTCATTATATGCTGCGAGTAAGCGGTTAAGAAGTTTTTCTCTTTTTTATAACAAGAATGAAACCTATACCGAGAATAGGAATCGCGAGCCACAACAAATCAGCATTGATAAATCCCGCGGGTTGAATGCCCGAACGCATTTCACGATTTTCTAGCGATGACAATCTCGATTCGAGGTTATTAATTTTCGAATCAAGATTATTTATCTGTTCCTGCTGCTCTTTTATTCCTTCCAGAAGAACTGCTGAAACATTAGCGTAGTTAATCCCTTTCAGTCCATCCTCATTCGTAGTAACAAATTCGGGGAACACTTCTTCCATTTCCTGAGCAATGAATCCTATCTGGGTCTTCTCTTCCGCGTCATCATTATACTTATAAGTGACAGCGCGTAATTTAAGGAGATTACCCATTACATTAGAAAGGGTATTTATATCATGTTTCAGTCTAATATCGGAAGGCTGCCAATATTGTATTGCATAGATTGAACCGTTAACCGCAAGTTTATATGAAGTAGCGGCAGCAAATCCGATTGTTACATTTCCTCCGTGGAATATTTTCATTCTCTGCTTTGTAGTATCGGACCCGCCTGCAAGAAAGAGGATATCTTTAAGGGGATTGTTATTCACGATATACAAGTCGTTACCCGCGGCAAAGAGATAGCAATCATTGGCTTTACCGGTTTCCAAAGGATTTCCGCTCTGGTACTGATAGCCAGAACCGTTAATGCCCACGTTCATATAATTTGTCGTTTCGGTCCCGTTATTAGCAGTAGCCACAAGGTCTGAAGAAGCCTGAGAGCCATTGGATAGATTTCGGATATTAAACTGAAGATAACTATTTATTGTACCTTTTGCATAGACAGCATTCACGGAATTTGTTGTTCCGCAATCTATCAGCAGTTTTTCGGGATTTGCGACATCATAAGTATTCGTTCCAATTCCGATGCAACCGTCAGACTGTCTAATATTCATAAACATTTTGGTAGCATCTCTTACGATGTAGTTTCCCGTATTTCCGATAGTGTTAGTAATGTTCTGTGAATAGGCAGAGACAAAAAATATCAGAAAC
>DATMXZ010000255.1:0-4044 GCA_035561235.1 Ignavibacteria bacterium | reverse complement strand
ATATTGTTCGTTTTTATTCAATACACCGGAACCATAGCGTATCCGGTTTTTTATTTCTTATGAAAAACGATATAAAAAAAAATATAATCAATTACAGCCTGAACATCGCTATCGTTATAATCGGGCTTTCCTGCCTCTACTTCGCTTATTCCCTGATAATGGGAACGACGGGATTTAAATCGCGCGGCGATATAAAGGAAGGAACTGATACGGCAAAAAAGCAAATTACTAACCAGCCGAACCTTTCTATCCAGATAGACATACTGAACGCCACGGGCGAAAACCGCATAGCGGCGAAGTTCAGGGATTACCTCAAGCAGAAAGGCTTTGATGTCGTCGATATGGGCAATTATAAAACAGACGTCGAAAAGACGCTGGTTCTGGATAAATGCGGCGATATAAGCAAAGCAAAAAGAGTCGCCGACGCGCTCGGAGTGAGCCATAGGAACGTCGTGACACAACTCGATAAGACCAAGTTTATCGACGCATCGATTGTAATAGGCAAGGATTATAACGACCTGAAACCGTTCATTGAAAAAGTAAAAAAATAATAATGGAAAATAAAAAACTGGCTTTCTTCATCGCCGAACTGATGCTGCAGAAAAAAGGCACCGACATTAAAATTCTGAATCTCGATGGAAAAACTTCCGTTACCGATTATTTCGTGATTTGCTCCGCGTCCGCGGATGTTCAGGTAAAATCGATTGCCGACCATATTATAAAAGAGACCAAGAAGAAAGATGAATTCGTCTGGAGAAATGAAGGTTATTCGGGGCTTAGTTGGATTCTTCTCGATTTCGTTGACGTTGTAGCGCACGTGTTCAATGACGAGACAAGAAAATTCTACAACCTCGAAGGATTATGGGGCGATGCTGAAATTACTGATGTTACGGAAGAAACATTCGCGCCTAAAAAACCCGTGAAGAAAACTAAACCTGCTGCGGTAAAAAAGACAATAAAGAAAAAGTAAACACATTGCCTTACAAACCAAAAATAGTAATCTCCTGCGGAGATCCGAACGGTATCGGTCCTGAAATTGCACTTAAACTTCTCTCAAATAAAAAACTCAGGACGGATTTCAACCTTAAACTTATTATTCCCGAATCCGCCGTAGAATATTATTCACACTCACTTAGACTCGAAACTCCTTCATACGAGGACATTATTCTCATTCCCGGAAATAATCTGAAAATCAAACCCGGGAAAATTGATAAACGCGCGGGCAGGATATCAGGCGACGCGGTGCATATAGGCGCGGAACTCTGCTTGAAAGGGATGTTCGACGCTCTCGTTACTATGCCTGTCTCAAAATATTCTCTTTCGCTTGCGGGATTCAAATACACCGGGCATACCGAACTCCTGAAAGCGCTCACGAATAGCAGGGAAGTCGTAATGGTAATGTATTCGGAAAAACTCGCCGTCGTGCCGCTTACGATTCACATACCCGTTAATTCAGTCTCTTCCGCGCTTACAAAAAAACTTATTGTGACGAAACTTGAACTGATGGACGACACTTTTAAAACAAAATTCGGAATCAGGAAACCCCGTATCGCCGTTCTATCTCTGAATCCTCACTGCGGAGACGGAGGTATTATTGGCAGCGAAGAAATAAATACCTTGGTCCCCGCGCTTGATTCGCTGATGAGAAAAGGAATCGCCGTGTCGGGTCCGTACTCTGCCGACGGCTTTTTCGGTTCGGGAATTTACAGACATTTTGATGCCGTAGCGGGCGCCTACCACGACCAGGTCCTTATTCCTTTTAAAATGTTGTCCGGGAAAAACGGTGTAAACTACACTGCCGGTTTGCCAATTATAAGAACCTCGCCCTCGCACGGAACGGCTTTCGACATTGCGGGAAAAGGAATCGCGGATACGGGCAGTGCTGTTGCCGCGGTTAAACTTGCCGGAAAATTAATTAATGGAAAATGATTTCATTCGCAAACGTTACATTCGGTTACCAGAACAAGGAAATCTTCGAGAATACGAGCCTCGAAGTTAAAAAAGGGGAGTTTGTTTTTCTCGTGGGCGAGAGCGGAATAGGAAAAACTACTCTTCTAAAACTCATACATTTCGAACTGTCTCCAAAAACCGGCAATGTTACTTTCGAAAACTATAACTCGGGGACGATTGACAGGACTGAAATACCGATGCTCAGGAGAAAAATGGGATTCGTGTTTCAGGATTTTAAACTTCTTAACGACAGGAATATTTTTGAGAACATCGCCGTCCCGCTTTACATCACGGGCGAAAAAAAAGAGATTATAAAGAAAAAAGTCTTCGACATTGCATCGAAACTGGGGCTGATGGAGCATATGAAGGATATGCCGTTCGACATATCCGGCGGTGAGCAGCAGCGCGCAGCGATTGCCCGCGCTATGATTACTGAACCGGTGCTTCTCCTCGCGGATGAACCGACGGGAAATCTTGACCCGTTCGTCGCGCTCGATATAATGAAACTGCTGAACGACATAAACAAAACGGGGACTACAATGATTATCGCAACGCATAATTTCGAAATCGTTAAAAAATTCTCCGATAAAAGGATTTTGCAGATAAAAGATAAGAATCTTGTCGATGTGAGGGTGAAAACCTAAAACAGTTTTATGCAATAAAAAAGGACGGCTTTTACCGTCCTTTTGTTTTTATTCGTAGTATATATCCCTATCTCTTCACGAGAAATTCAATTATTTTTTGCCAGTCTTTCTCAAAGTCGTATTCGAATTTATCCTGAGGCCTCAGAAGAAACGCAATCTCGAGCATTTCCAGTCCCGATTCAATGTCCTTGTTCAGGAAAAATATTTTCGCCTTTTCGTAGTATGCGTCAGCCATGTCAGGCTGTATCTCTATGCATCTGTCAAGCAGTTTCAAAGCCTCAAGCGGTCTTTTCAAATCAACCAGCGCGCAGGCGTAATCGTAATATGCCTCGTGATTGGTCCCGTCAAGAGCAACTACTTTCTTGTAACTTTCGAGCGCTTCATCCGCCCTTCCGAGAGCCATTAAAGTATCCGCTTTCGAGTACCAGATTTCGGAGTAATCCTTGTTTAGTTCTAACGCCGAATCGTAATCCTCGAGCGCATTTTCAAAATCGCCCCTGTTATAGTAGCACGAGCCGCGTCCGTAGTAGGAATCGTAATTCCCGGCGTTAAGACGGATGGCTTCGTTGAAATACTCAATAGCCTTATCGAGGTTCGAGAGTTCGTAATAAGCGTTCGCGATATTATGATATGCGAACGAATCCGCGCCGTTGTACTTTATAGAATTCTCGTAGCATTCAACCGCCATGCCGAGCCTTCCGACAGATGAATAAGCGTTGCCGCAATTGTACCAGGCAGCCGAAAAGTCGCTCTTAACCGCGAGAGCCATCTCGTAAGATTCAATCGCCTTCAGGTATTTCCCCTGACGGTTTAAAACTATTCCTTTGTTGTACCAGGCGTTGTAGTTCAGGGGATTTAATTCAAGATGCTTTTCGTATGAATCTATCGAATTATCGAGTTCGTCGAGGAAGTCGTAACAGTACCCGAGTTCGTAGTACGCGTCCGCGAACTTGTAATTGAGTTCCACAACCTTCTCGAAACAATCTATTGCCTCGGTGAACTGCTCGAGCCTTTCATAACTCAAACCCGAATTGAAAATCGCGTCCGTGTTTCCGGGCTCTATTTCCAAAGCCCTCCTGAAGTATTTTATAGCCTGCGGATAATTGCCCGTGCTGTCGAGCGAAATGCCTTTGTTAATGTATATTTCCGCGTCGTTCGGGTTCAGTGAAATGGCTTTGTCGTAGTATTCCAGCGCTTCGGAATGCTTTCCCAGACCGTCAAGAACCAGAGCCTTCTTGTAGTACGCGTCCGACGAAAAGGGAGAAAATTTTAAATAATTGTCTATGACTCTAAGTGCTTCTTCGAATTTGCCGCCTTCGTACAGAACGTTGATTTTTTCTTCTGCAGATTCGGAATTGAGGCTGAACAACTCATCGCTGTCGAAATTTTCATCGGCATTGTATTCTATGTCGTCAAAGTAATTCATTTTCTTCTGTAATCTCTTTTATTT
>DATMXZ010000254.1:0-10539 GCA_035561235.1 Ignavibacteria bacterium | reverse complement strand
AAATTTCACTTAATTATATCATTCCTTGTTGTTAAATTCTAAAAACAATTTATAAATTCAATCAAGGGTGAAATGAAAAAACTTCTTCTTATTGCATTACTCACGATTTCAACGATATTCATAAATTCCGCCGATGCGTTTTACATCTGGCAGGGTTTTGACAATCCGAGTTTCCCGCCAGCGGGCTGGACGCTTGCCACCACGAACACTTTCAACTGGGACTGGGCGATAATTTGTTCAGGTTACGGAACGAGTTACGGTTCCTGCAAGGCGAACATGTCAGATGCGAACTCGGGTCTTACTTATGATATGATTACTCCTCAGTTCACTGCAGCAACGACAGGGGATTCGCTTGTATTCGACCACGCGTACGCTACCTACGGCAGTTCGAACGATCAGTTGAAAATCTGGTATTCGACTGATGGCGGCGGAACGTGGACGCAATTGGTGCTTCTAAACGGCGGCGCTTCGGGCGAGTTGACAACGGCGCCTCCTACAGGTCTTGCATTCGTGCCTACTCCGGCGCAGTGGGCGACGAAAAGATACGTGCTTCCGGCGGGTACGAATAAACTGAAGTTCACCGCAATATCAGCGTACGGTAACAACCTTTATCTCGATAACATAAAAATCGGGACACGGTATTCCAATGACGCCGGCGCGTGCGGATTCAAGAGATACAACAAGGTTTTTTCTCCCGGCGCGATAGATACTCCGAAAGTTTACGTGAAAAATTTCGGAACGACTACACAGAACATTCCGGTTACGCTGACGATAACACCCGGCGGATATACGCAGACACAGACCGTAACGGGTTTGGCGGCGGGTTCGTCGTATCTCGTAACTTTCCCTCAATGGACAGTTCCTGCATCGGGCACGGTAACTATGAAAGCGTACACGACGTTGAGCGGCGACCAGAACGTTTCGAACGATACGATTTATAATACCTATTATGCTTCGAATAATCCGAGAAATGTTTTAATCGAGTACTGCACGGGTACGTGGTGCCAGTGGTGTCCCTGCGCAAAGGGAAGAATAGTGGACCTCGAAGTGTTTTATCCTCAGACTGTAGTAATTGCGTATCACGGCGGAAGTTCTTCCGACCCGTACATTAACTTCAACGGCAACAACATTCTTTCTCTGATGGGTATGAACGCGTATCCTACGGGTACGATTGAAAGGATGACGAATCCTCAATCCTGCGGGTACAGTGATTTTGTCGAGAGACCTTTTATGAGATATCTGAATTCACCCGTATCCCCTGTTAAGATTGACATCGTCAGCAAGAATTACAATTCGGGCACGCGCACGCTCGACGTTAACCTCAACGCGACCGCGCTTGAAAATCTGACGGGGCAATACAAGATTAATTACGTCATCACTGAGGATAATCTCGTTTACAACCAGTCGGGCAACTCGTACTGCACGGGCGGTTCTTCTTATGTTCATAAGTGGGTGGCGAGAAACATGGTAAATACCGCGACAGGCGAGAACGTTAACACGGGTGGCACCTGGACAAACGGACAGGTTATAAACAAGACATTCAGCACGACACTCGGGGCTGGCTGGCTCGAAGCAAACTGCAAATTGATTATTTTCGTTTACAAGGATGCTTCGCCGATATACACAGCCGAGATTCAGCAGTCGATTCAAACGGGAATTACGATGACGGGAATAAACGGACAGCCTGAATTGCCCGTCAGTTTCGAACTCGGTCAGAATTATCCGAATCCTTTCAATCCCGTGACTAACATAAGATTCTCGATTCCTAAGAACGGAAACGCAAGCCTTAAGATTTACGACGTGACGGGAAAACTCGTCGATACGTATCTTGACGGTTACGTTACGGCAGGGTATTACAACGCGGAAATCAACGGCAGCGAACTTTCAAGCGGCGTTTATTTCTATACTCTTAAATCGGAAGGATTCACCGAAACAAAGAAGATGATGCTGGTGAAATAGTTGAAAATGCAAAATTGAAATTTCAAAATTGCAGTTAAAAATTAAAAGTTATTATTTATATGAAAAGTCCCTCAAATGAGGGGCTTTTCTTTATATATATTATGTTGACAATTATTTCGCCGCTTCAATTATCGCTATGAAATTGTCGGCTTTGAGGGCGGCGCCTCCAATAAGTCCGCCGTCAATGTTGTTCTTGCCCAGCAGGTCTTTAGCGTTCTTGTCGTTCATGCTGCCGCCGTAGAGTATTCTCGTTCTGCCCGCCACCGTAGCGTTGTAAAGGTTTTCGAGTGATTTTCTTATTTCGACGTGCATTTCTTCCGCCTGCTCCGGCGTCGCGGTCTTGCCCGTGCCGATTGCCCAGACGGGTTCATAAGCGATTACCACGTTTTCCATTTCCGCGGCGCATACGTCTTTTAAGCAAAGAGTAACCTGTTCGTCGACGATTTTTTTCTCGACGCCCTGTTCGCGCTGTTCGAGAGTTTCGCCGACGCATAAAATCGGTTTCAGCCCTTTTTCGAGAGCCTTTAAAACTTTAAAATTTATCAGATGGTTTGTTTCGTGGAAGTACTGCCTGCGCTCGCTGTGCCCGAGTATGACGTAATCGCAGCCGATTGCCTTCAGCATCGATGCCGATATTTCTCCCGTGTAAGCGCCGTCATCCTTGAAATGAATGTTCTGTCCGCCGAATCTGATGTTTGTGCCCTGAAATATTTCATTAGCCGCCGGAACGCATAAAAATGGCGGGCATACTACTGTTTCAACCTTTTCGGAAGTTTCCTTTCCGAGTTTCGCTTTTAATTCGCTCATTAATGCTTTCGATTCTTCGAAAGTCTTGTTCATTTTCCAGTTGCCTGCTACAATTTTTTTTCTCATTTTGTTATTCCGAATTTTCTTTTTTTATTAAATCATACAAATTTAATCATAATATTAAATCGTTGAAACGGTTTAATTTATGCACAGAAAATAAATGGTACCCGTGAGAGGAAAGGAATGATTAGGTGTTACAAGGATTTGAACTCTTTTATAATCCTGTCTTTCGCTTTTGAATGCTCGACAACAGGCAGGGGATAGTTCCTGCCAATAATGACTCCGAGTTTATTCTGCATTTCATCAGGCATCAATGAAGGATTATGTATGTACTTCGGCGGCACGTTTTCAAGTTCGGGAACGTAATGCTTTATAAACTTTCCTTCAGGGTCGAATTTCGCGCTCTGAAGATACGGGTTGAAAATTCTGAAATACGACTGGGCGTCACAGCCTGTTGACGCGCTCCACTGCCATCCGCCGTTGTTGGAAGAGAAATCGAGGTCTATCAGGTGTTCCGCGAAAAATTTCTCGCCGAGTTTCCAGTCGATAAAGAGGTCCTTCGTGAGAAACATCGCGGTTATCATTCGAAGACGGTTATGCATCCAGCCTTCTTTTTCCAATTGCCTCATACCCGCATCGACTATCGGGTAACCCGTCTTTCCCTCGCGCCATTTCCCGAACAAATCTTCATCGTAAGACCATTTTATTCTGTCATACTGACGTTTGAACGCACCGTCTATTATGTAAGGGAAATGATGTGAAATGTTGTAATAAAACTCGCGCCAGAGGAGTTCGTTTATCCAGGTCCGGACTTCGTCCTTGTTATCCGCCGTTTCGAGTTTTCCGAGAGCGGCTCTGTAACATTCCCTGATGCTCACCGTTCCAAAATGCAAGTGAGGTGATAAACGGCTCGTGCCGTTTTCGGCAGGGAAGTCGCGAAGTGAGTTGTATTTTCCCATTCCTTTTCTTTCGAAGGATTTCAGAAGTCTAAGCCCTTCTGTCCTCCCACCTTTGATAAATCCTTCATCATTTGTCCGGAATTCGTAATTCTCAACAGCATTAGCCTTGTATTCCGTGCAGGAAGCGAGTTTTGCAAAATCACAGGATTCTTCCGACCAGTGTTTTTCCCCTAATAGCAATTCGCATCGTTTTCTAAAAGGCGTATACACTGTGTATGGTCTTCCGTCAGGCTTAAGAACCTCGTCTGATTCGAACAATATCGAGTCATCGATGGTAATCAGTTTGGAATTCATTGTCCTGAGAAAATTGGCGGCTCTTTCGTCTCTGGTTATGCAATAAGGTTCGATTTGACAGTCAGCATAGACCTTAGCATCAGATTGTATTATTTGCTTAAAAACATTCAGGCTATCACCTTTAAAAATATGTAGGTTAAACCCTCTACTTTTTAGTTGATTCTTTAAATCATCAAGACACTGATTGAGAAAGTGAACACGCTTCTCTCCGAAATATCTGAATGTGTTTTCGTTCTTTATGTATAGGAATAAATACCTGTCTCCAGATTTGATTTCATCCAGAAAAACCTTGAGAACCCTGTTGTCCGAAATGCGCAGGTTCTTTCTGAACCAGAGAATTCTAACCATTTTCGACCTGAGGCTTTCTTTCAAGGAAAGAATGACTCGTCAGTTTTACAAAAGTGGCTTTTTTCTGATATTCATTGATTGTAAGGGAATTCAGATAACTCATCGACGACTGAAGCCCTTCGCGGTATTCTTTTATGAGTTTAGATACGTTTCCTTTGTACGGAACGAGCGATTCTTCGCCTTCTATGTAGTTCTTATTCTCCTGTTTTACTGCAAATGAGGCGCTTCCGCAGTATTTTTTCCAACGCTGGTTGCTATATTTAAGAACGTCGCCGGGCGCTTCTTCCGTGCCCGCCAGCACGCGTCCGAACATTACCGCGTCGCAGCCGAGAGCGATTGCCTTGCACATCGCGCCGGGATTGCTAATGCCGCCGTCGGCGATTATTTTCACGCTGCTTTTCATCTTGTCCCTTGCTGAAAGCGCGCGAACTATCGCGTCAACCTGACCGATTCCGATACCTGATTTTATGGATGTAGAGCACATCGCTCCGTTTCCAATGCCGACCCGAATCGCGTCGACTCCGAGATTAATCAGGAATTCTGTCGTTTCGGAACTCGCGACGTTACCCGCGATGATTTTAAGTTTATACTTATCCACAATAGGTCTAATTTCGTTTAAAAACCGCTCAATCATCTTGGAGCCGCCGTTGGCAATGTCGATGCAGATTATTTTAACTCCGTAGTCCGCGAGTTTCTTCAGACGGTCGATTTCCGTATCCGAATTTATTCCGATTGCAGCGGCTTTTAAATCGGTTTCGTGCATTTCATTATCGACGAACTCCGAAATCTGTTCGTCCGTTGAATTGAATCTGTGTATGACTCCGAGACAATTCAGTTCAGAAAGCGATTTCGCCATTCTGCCGCCGCAGACAGTGTTCATCGGAGACGCGATAATTGGTACCGCGAGTTTGACTCCGCAAAACTCTACCGATGTATCGCAGTCGGCGCGGTGCTTGACCGTTGATATCTGATTGGGGAGAAGCGATACGTCGTCGTATGTAAGTGAATCGTCGAATAAAATGTTTTTGTATGACATAAATTTTTGTTTTCAATCAAAAGGGGAAAGAGAAGAGACTTCTTCCTTTCCCCGATAAAAAAATATAAGTTAATGTTTAATTCGCCAGCGCCTGCGTGACCTTATCCGCCGCGTCCTGCAAAGTGTCCGCGGGAATCAGGTTCAGACCCGAATCTTTCAGTATCTGTCTTGCTTCCTCGGCGTTCGTTCCCTGCAGTCTTACGACGACAGGAATGTTCAGGTTAAGATTTCTTGATGCTTGAACGACGCCGTTTGCGACGCGGTCGCACCTGACTATACCACCGAATATATTTATCAGTATCGCTTTCACGTTCGGGTCGGTAAGTATAATCCTGAATCCGTTCTCTACTGTTTCAGCCGATGCCGTTCCGCCAACGTCGAGGAAGTTGGCGGGTTCGCCGCCCGCGAGTTTTATAAGGTCCATAGTCCCCATCGCGAGTCCCGCGCCGTTGACCATGCATCCTACGTTGCCGTCAAGTTTTATGTAGTTGAGGTTGTATTTTGACGCTTCAATTTCGAGAGGGTCTTCTTCGTTAAGGTCGCGTAGCGCTTCGAAATCTTTGTGCCTCATAAGCGCGTTATCGTCAAGATTAATCTTCGCGTCGAGCGCGACTATCCTGTCGTCATTCGTGATTATAAGCGGATTGATTTCGAGCAGAGACGCGTCGGATTCGCAGTATGCCTTGTAAAGAGTCATTATGAATTTCGTGAAATCCTTGAAAGCGCTGCCTTCCAGACCGAGACCGAATGCGAGTTCTCTTGCCTGATAACTCTGCAGTCCGATTGACGGCTCAATCCAGACCTTAATAATCTTCTCGGGAGTTTCCGCCGCGACTTTCTCAATCTCGACGCCTCCTTCGGTTGATGCCATTATGACGTCCTTTGAATTTGTCCGGTCGAGGAGAATTCCGAGGTAGAGTTCTTTCTTGTAATCGAGACCTTCGGCGATGAACATAGTCTGCACTTGCTTTCCTTCGGCGCCCGACTGGTGCGTGACGAGAATGTTGCCGAGCACTTTAGAAGCGAATTCCTTCGCGCCTTCGATGTTCGAGCCGAAGAACTTTACGCCTCCGTTAACCACTACTTCGGAGCGGTTGTTCTTGTTGTAAACTATTCCTTTTCCTCTGCCGCCTGCGTGTATCTGCGATTTCACGGCGAACTGCGTGACGCCTCTTTCTCTGAGCGAGTTAACGGCGTTATCGAATTCATCGATGGACTTTATGGCGACGCCGTCCTGTACGGCAACGCCGTATTTTTTAAGTATCGCCTTTGCCTGATATTCGTGTATTTTCATTAATTATTGTTTTTATTTGTTATCGTCTTTATCGAATTTTTTTGAAAGCGAATCGAGTTTATCCATAACCTTCTTGAGCGAGTCCGTATTTATCTTGTTCATCGCGGAATCGACCTTCTGAAGGCTCTTGTCGATTGTCTCGTCGATTTTTTTATTCACTTTCTCTTCTACCTTTTCGGATACCTTGCTGCAACTTAGTATTCCGAACAATACCGCGGCGGCGGCGAAAAATTTTATATAGTTCATTTATTTAATTATTTTTTTGCTTGTTGATTTCGCCTGCATGAAGAGAAGAAGATAATCTCTTCCGCCTGCTTTCGAATCCGTTCCGCTCATGTTGAAACCGCCGAACGGGTGGACGCCCACGAGGGCACCAGTGCATTTCCTGTTAAGATACAAATTTCCAACGAAAAATTCTTCATCCGCTTTCGCGATTTTCTTTTTGTTCTTTGAGTACGCCGCGCCGGTGAGACCGAATTTGGTTCCGTTCGCGATTTTAAGTGATTCGTCAAAATTCGGAGATTTTATTACCGCGAGAACAGGTCCGAAGATTTCTTCCTGCGCTATCGTGTCAGTCGGTTTTACGTCGCGAATGATAGTCGGCTCGATGAAATGTCCGTCCGGCAGTTCGTTTCCGCCGTGTATCACGACACCACCTTCGGATACCGCAGTCGCTATGTACTGCATTATTCTTTCTTTCGATTTACTGTTGATTACGGGTCCGAGGTTCGGATTTGTATCCGCGGGACCGACTCTCAAAGCCGACGCTTTTTCGACGAGGGCTTCGCAGAACCTGTCGTAAATGTTCTCGTCAACTATTACTCTTGAGCAGGCTGAACACTTCTGACCCTGGAATCCGAATGCGGATTGAATAGTGCCGAGAACAGCATCGTCGAAACTATGAAGTTCCTTATCGACAATTATAGCGTCCTTGCCGCCCATTTCAGCGATAACTCTTTTAATCCAGATTTGCCCGGGCTG
The DNA here is from genome assembly GCA_035561235.1 of Ignavibacteria bacterium. Lineage (GTDB taxonomy): Bacteria > Bacteroidota > Ignavibacteria > Tepidaquicellales > Tepidaquicellaceae > CAIKZJ01. The sequence goes on along the minus strand of DATMXZ010000254.1, from coordinate 2,861 downwards.
CGCTTTTGCCGCGAGTTCGTTAATTCTCAGACCGACTTCCATGGAGCCCGTGAACGAAATGAATCTTGTCAGATGGTGTTGAACGAGCGCGTCGCCTATTGAACCGCCTCCGCCCGTTACGAAATTCAAAACGCCTTTCGGCAGTTTAATCTCTTCCATAAGTTCGACGAACATCTGCGCGATAGCGGGGGAGTCGCTCGAAGGCTTGAGGACGACCGTGTTTCCCGTTACAATCGACGCTGTCGTCATTCCGACGAGTATGGCGAGAGGGAAGTTCCACGGCGGAATCACGAGACCGACGCCGAGGGGATGGTATTCAACCTTGTTCTTTTCGCCCGGATATTTCACGACGGGCTGTTCTCCGCTGTACCTGTGCATTTCACGCGCGTAGTATTCGAGAAAATCAATCGCTTCGGCTGTGTCGCCGTCGGCTTCCGCCCAGTTCTTGCCTTCTTCGTAAACCATCATCGCGGAGAAAATGTGTTTTCTCTTGCGCATTACCTTTGCCGCCTTGAAAAGGAATTCGGCTCTTTTCTTGGGTGAAACCCTTTTCCATTCGTCGAATTTAGCGTGCGCAGTTTCTACCGCCTTGAGGGCGATTTCAACGGACGCTTTCTGGAACGTGCCCACTATCTGCTCGGGATTCGAAGGATTGTATGAATACAGTTTTTCTTCAGTGTATATTTTCTCGCCGCCAATTACGAGCGGGAATTCTTTCGTGAATCTTGATTTTATTTCTTCGAGAGCTTGCTCGAATGCTTTTCTGTTTTTCTTGTCGGTGAAATCTGTAAACGGTTCGTTCTTGAATTTTGAGATTGACATAATTTTGTTTATTTATTTGTTAATGTTTGTATTATTAAGTTATGCAGTTCAGGTCTAACTTCCTTGATGCCGTCGTTGTTTCTGGACGGATAAACTCTGTTCGTCAAAAATATAATTATAATATCCCTTTCTTTATCGCACCAAATGCTTGTACCTGTATAGCCCGTGTGCCCGAAGCAGTTTTCGGAAATCAGTTCGCCGCATTGAGAGCGGTAACTCCCGATAGGGAGCTGTTTCGTGTCCCAGCCGAGAGCGCGGGTGTTCGGGTAATCAAGCGCTTCGTATTTTTTGAGAAACAGGTTAACGGTAGTTTCTGTGAACATCCTTTCTTCTCTAAGGCCGCGCGTGTAAGGATTGTAATACTTTCCTCCGTTTGCCAGCATCCTCACGAACGTGTATAAATCCCGCGCGCGCGAGAACAATCCCGCGTTTCCCGAAACACCGCCTGTCAGCGCTGCGGCTTCGTCGTGAACTTCTCCGCATAATTGCCTGTGTCTCCAGTTCGAATCGTATTCCGTCGGAGCGGTGAATTCCTTAAGCCTTTCGGGCGGAGTGAAGCCTGTTTCTTTCATCCCGAGAGGAGTAAAAATGCTGTCTCTGCAGAAATCCGCGAGAGACGCTCCGGTTATTCTTTCGGCGATTATTCCAAGAAGAATGAAATTTATGTCGCTGTATAAATACGCCGAGCCGGTTTTGTATTCGAGAGGCAGTTCACATATCGCCTTTAGCACGTCTTCCTTGCACGTGCAGGTCTTGTAAAACGGAATCCAGGCTTTCAGTCCCGAATTGTGAAGAAGGAGATTCAGTATCGTTATGTTTCCCTTATCATTTGAGGCGAATTCAGGAATGTAATCCGAGACTCTGTCATCAAGTTTTATTCTGTTTTCGTCGTAAAGTTTCATTATAGCCGATGTAGTCCCCACCGCTTTCGTTACCGATGCGAGGTCGTAAATGCTGTATGAATCGACCGCTCTTGAGTCCCGTTCGTATGTGAATCTGCCGTAGTATTTCTCGTAGAGAATATTTCCGGAAGTTCCTATTATCAACTGCGCGCCCGGGAAGTATCTTTTTGATATCGAATTTTCGATTAGACTATCGATTTTACCGAAATCGTATCCAAACGCGTATGCGTGCGATATCATCAGGATTATTATTATGAAAAGCCTCTTCATTGTGTTCAAATATATTAAAAAGCGCCGCTTACTTCAATTTAGAAATAGGTAACAGCCTTGCGGGTTTTCCGGTGAATAAATTCTTATATCTGTGTTAGAATTAATGAATAAAAAAGGCTGTCAGTGACAGCCTTTAAAATCGTTCAAATCCGGTTTTATTTTTTCCTTTTGAGGTAAATCAATCCCATTCCGAGGAGGAATATTACCGGAAGTTCCAGACCGAACAGACCGCATTTCTTTCCGCCGGCTTTTACCGTTGCGGTTAATTCGACGTCCTTAACGAGGTCTGCAACCGTTTTGTTCCATTTAACTACCTGACCGTCTTTGTTGCCGTTCGTGTTTAGGATTTCGCCCGGGAATTCGAATTCATACGTAAGTTTGTATTCGTTCATACCCATGTTCTTGGCGTTCGCTGAATCGTTGAGGAGAATATACTTGAAGTCCATTCCTTCTTTGCCCTGTACCCAACTGGCTTTTACCTTGTTGAAGGCTTTCGCTTCTGAAAGTTTGTTGATATCCTTAAATTTCAGTTCAAGCGATACTTCCGAAAGGGAATCATTCGTCTGATTCTTCTTGACCACTATCGCGGAAGGTTCTGTATTGGATGAAGTATAATTTGATTTTACCTTTTCTTCTGTGAAACCGAATCCGGAAAGTTCATCGCCCGTTACGTTAGATGACTTCGTCCAGTATTTAATTTTCATGGAACCGGAACCGTCGGTTTTCAGTACAGTCTTCTGGTCAAGGTTAACGCAGCCCGAAATGAAAACAGCGATTAAGAAAAGTATGGATACAGACAGTAAAGATTTTAAGAGCACTTTCATTTCACTCTCCATTTTAATTTTGAAAATTCAAGTTATGAAGTAT
>DATMXZ010000253.1:0-14366 GCA_035561235.1 Ignavibacteria bacterium | reverse complement strand
CAGCAGAATATACTGCTCTTCACATTTTGCATTTTGATATTTGCATTTTGAATTAATTTTCCGCTGACTCAAATAAATCCTATGTGGATTCTTTTTGAGGCAGCGATAGATTCGTAATCGTTCCTCCGTGGCTGAGGCGCTATTATTAAGTAAGTAATAGAATTACATTCCCGTGATTCTTATATTTAAGAATATGAAACATAATTTGTATCGTACCTTATATATGCTGATTCTCTTGAGTGTATTTCTCCAAGCCTGCGGTCAGACGGGTAACAGGCGGGAAGACGGGAAGAATTACTCATCCGGGAATCGTAAAACGAAATTTTCCGATACAGGGAAATTCATAAATCCCGAAGGGAAATCTATTGAATCCCGCTTTAATCTTCCCGAAGGATTCAAAAGAATCAAAGCAGAGGAGAATTCCTTCGCTTACTATCTAAGACATCTACCGCTTAAGCCGCACGGCTCTTTGGTCAGATATTATGACGGCAAAATAAAACCGAACGAAGATATCTACGATGCCGTCGTTGACCTTGAGATTGGAAATAAAGACCTTCATCAGTGCGCTGACGCGATTATGAGACTCCGCGCGGAATATCTGAGGAATCTCAGACAGTACGAAAAAATTCATTTCAATTTCACGAACGGATTCCGGGCCGATTATTCCGAATGGCTTGCAGGAAACAGAATTGTCGTTAAAGGAAATAAAGCGTACTGGAAGCAAACGGGTAATACATCGGACTCTTACGACGAATTTTGGAAGTATCTCGAGATTGTTTTCACGTACGCCGGTACTCTCTCTCTGTCTAAAGAATTGAAACCAGTGAGCGATGACGATTTACAAATCGGAGACATTTTCATAATCGGCGGTTCGCCCGGACACGCGATTATAGTGGTTGACGCCGCTGTGAACGATAAAACTGATGAAAAGATTTTCCTCCTTGCTCAGAGTTATATGCCCGCGCAGGAATTGCAGGTCCTGCGGAACAATAATGATGATTCTTTGAGCCCGTGGTATTCCGTGAAATTCAGTGAAATCCTCATAACGCCGGAGTGGAAGTTCGCCAAATCGGACCTGAAGCGTTTTGACGACTGAAATATCAGGAAATCAACCGGATACGAACCGAAACGTGTATAAAAAAATAAACTTGAATTGAGTTAGTCTTTATCGTAAATTACAGCATATTTGCGTAAATTATTAGAAATAAAAAAATTAATAGGCTTCGCAATTGCTAGGATTTATATTCCGTCGGTATCAGCGCAGTTTGTGAAAAAATTATTGTATTGCCGCGTCAACTAATTTTCTTATGATGTTAAAATTTTCAAAAAGGTACCTGCTCATTCCTGTTGCATTAATCGTATTCTACTTTCTTTTTTATTTTGTTTACCTCGATATAAAAGATAGGACAATTAATGAGTTCAACAAGGAACAATTAATAACCGCTCAGGCTTCTTCTCAGGGCATAACATCATTTTTCCGCAGTTATACAGAGGAACTTACTTTCCTCGCTAGACTTAAACAAGTGGTGGATTTTAACGATGAGAGCAAAAAATTTCTTGCCGATTACTACGAGAGTCACAAACAAATGATCGAGACTGTTACTAGAGTTGACAATAAAGGGCGGATACTTTATACTTATCCTTACAACGATTCCCTGGTCGGAAGCGACATATCTTATCAAAAACACATAAAGCAGATAATGGCTGTCAAGAAACCCGTAATAAGCGACGTTTTTATGTCAGTGCAGGGTTTTCTGGCTGTGGCTTTACACGTGCCTGTTTTCAAAGACGGTGAATACGCGGGAAGTATTGCGATTCTAGTCAAGATTGATGAACTCGGGAAAGAATATCTCGGGAAATTAAAATTCAGAGGTACCGGCTCCGCTTGGATAATCACCGAAAACAATATCGAGATATTCTGTAATTTTGAAGAGCACATAGGAAAATCTTATCTTGATGTAACAAAGAAAAATCCTGCCGCGGTCGAACTCACGAATCGACTGAAAAGTGAAAATATGGGAACAATAAAAGGCATTCACAGACTCGATATAGATAATGATCCGGACGGATTCATTGAAAAATACATAGTATTCTACCGTGTTCCTCTTAACAATACTTACTGGACAATTCTGATTTCATTTCAAGAAGATGATATTTATGCCGCGATTGCAAATTTCCGCAACAGGCTCGTTCTGATTTTTTCTTTGATATTTGTAATCATGGCGTACTATTTTTATTCTCTCACAAAAGTAAGGACAGTCCTGAAAGAAGAATCAAAGAGAAAAGAGACCGAGAAAGTACTCAAAGAAAGCGAAAACAAGTACAGGACTCTCGTTGAATCAATAAATGACGGAGTAATGCATACGGACCTAAGCGGGAAGATTCAGTTCGTGAATAAAAATATTATTGATATTCTCGGTTATTCAAAAAATGAACTGGTCGGCAAGTTAACTTTTGAGGATGTTGTGTTTCCCGAAGACAGAGGAATTGTTTCGCAAAAAAGAAATCTGAGAATAAAAGGAGTTCCTGATAAGTATGAGATACGGGCCGTAGCAAAGTCCGGGAACATTGTCTGGCTGCGCGTTAGCGGCACGCCGCTTCATGATAATAACGGCGCTATCATAGGCTCTGTGGGTTTTTTCAGTAACATTACGGAAAGAAAACGCGCCGAAGAGGAGGTGCAGAAAATATCTCACGCCGTTAAGCAAAGCCCTGTCACTATTGTCATTACCGATAAAAAAGGAATTATAGAATACGTAAATCCGAAATTTGAAGAACTTACAGGCTATTCTATCGACGAAGCAAAGGGAAAGAACCCTAATATCCTGAAATCCGGCGATAAATCGTCTGAGGAATATAAGGAACTCTGGGAAACTATTATTGCCGGCAAAGAGTGGTCCGGAGAATTTCATAATAAAAAGAAAAATGGCGAACTTTACTGGGAGAAGGCGACTATCTCTCCTCTGAAAAACTCAAGAGGTGAAATTACGCACTTCCTCGCGATTAAAGAGGACATTACGGAGAAAAAGAATATTATTGCGGAATTGATTCTTGCTAAGGATAAGGCGGAGGAATCAAGCAGGCTTAAATCGAGTTTCCTTGCAAATATGAGCCACGAAATCAGGACGCCGCTTAACGGCATACTCGGTTTCGCGGAACTTCTGAAGAATGAACTAAAGGATGAAGAGCAGATAAAAAATATCCGTGTGATTGAGAACAGCGGGAAAAGGCTGCTTGAAACGCTGAACATGATTCTCGATTTCTCAAAACTCGAAGCCGAAAAATCATCTGCCTATTTAAGCGATGTCCGGATTTGTTCCGTAATTAATGAGGTAGTGAATAATTTCGAGGCAATGGCGCGAAATAAGCGCCTTTATATCAAAAAGTATTTCAAGCACGAAAATCTGACTTCAAGAATAGACGAAAGACTTTTAAGACATATATTATACAATCTGCTTAAGAACGCGATTATCTACACGAACACTGGCGGGGTAAGAATCACATTCGACCATGACGGAAAAAATATGTCTATTCAAATTCAGGACACCGGAGTGGGTATTGCTAAAGAGAATTTTGAAATGATATTCGAGCCGTTCAGACAGGAAAGCGAAGGCTTCGGCAGGAATTTTGAAGGAACGGGGCTGGGATTATCCATTGTGAAAAAATACGTGGAGATGCTCAAGGGCAGTATTAGTCTGGAAAGCGAAGTGGGGAAAGGTTCGACGTTTACCGTTATGCTCCCTATCAACATAGGCGCGTTTCCGGCACAGCAGACGAAAACAGACGAAACGGCTGCATCTGTGGAAACCCCCTCACGGGCAGAATTGAAACGTAAATTAGAAGTATTAATTGTCGAGAACGACTCCGACAATTTGTTTTATGTTAAAAGTATTCTCAAGAATAATTATAACACCGATTCGGCAGCCGACGGCTTGAAGGCAATTGATAAAGCCAAAGAAAAATATTTCGACATAATCCTGATGGATATTAACCTCGGCAGGGGATTTGACGGTATCCAGACGACGAATGAAATCAGGAAAATCAATGGATATCAAAAAACACCTGTTGTTGCCGTTACGGCATTTGCTCAGAAAGGGGACAGGGAAGAATTTCTGGCGAACGGATGCACGCACTATATAGGAAAGCCGTTCTCAAAAGAGCAACTGCTGAATCTTCTTGACCAAATTGCTGCGGAATTGCAGACTTAGTTTTCCCGTATTATTTCCGTTTAAACATTGGTATTTTACGGTATGACAAACTGTTTATTCGTAACCGACTTACACGGAAGGTCATCTCGTTTTATGAGCCTGTTCAAATCCATTAAGGAGTTCCGTCCTGATATTGTCTTAATCGGCGGAGATATATATCCAAACTCTTATATCTCGAAAATCGAATCCGCTGTTCACGGCAATGATTTCCTCGAGGACTTTATCGCGGCGAATTTACGGGAATTAAAAAGTGAACTCGGAGAAAAATATCCCGTAATACTGCTCATACTCGGAAACGACGATGCAGGAAATGAAGAAGATGAAATAAAGAGAATCGCCGGAGAGGGTCTGTTCGAATACATTAACAACAAAACAGTCAATCATTTAGGTTATTCATTCTCAGGTTATTCGTTCGTTCCGCCGACCCCGTTTCTATTAAAGGACTGGGAAAAGTATGACGTGTCAAGATACATAGACCCGGGCTGCGTTTCCCCAGAAGAGGGGATTCACACGGTCAAAATGGAATGGAACGTAATCCGTTACGCCACTATTAGCGAAGACCTTGAAAAACTTAAATGCGGCGTTGATATGTCAAAATCCGTTTTCCTTTTCCATTCCCCTCCGTACGGTACTAACCTTGACTTTGCGGCGATTGAAGGTAAAATGATAGACCACGTCCCGCTTGACCCTCACGTGGGAAGCGTCGCGGTGAAACGGTTCATCGAAGTTAACCAGCCGAAAGTAACACTGCACGGGCACGTACACGAATCCACAAGGCTCACGGGTATATGGAAAGAAAATATCGGAAACACGGTTTGCATCAACGGTGCTTCGGATTCCGAAAAACTGTCCTTAATAAGATTCAGCCTTGAAGAACCCGGCAATGCCGAGCGAATATTAATTTAAACGTTATTCCCTAACGGTATCTGCCTTGCCGCGTCCGTGACTGCGTTAATCTTTACCGCGTAACTGTTCTTGTTCGCTATATCGTTATCCGTAATTATGTGAACGTCAAGAAGGTTATTCGTCTTGTATCCTGTTTTAAGATAATTAATCTCGGCAAGACACTGCCCCCATCCGTCGAGCCAGTTCTCGAGCCTGTCCCTTTGAGCCTCGTCGCCCGCGAAATGAACAAGAATATCGATGTCGCTTCCCGGTCCCGCTGTCGCGTTTTTAGTGCTGCCGAAAATATAAAATGCTTTCACGCCCGATGTTTCGGGATATATCTCTGACGCGATTTTTTCTGCCATCCGCATTCTCCATCTCCAGAAATCCTCCGATACGAGTTCGTCGTACGTAAGCATTTCCGTTTCCTCTTTCTTGTCCGACGGAAGTGTAAGGTATGCGAGCGCTTCTTCAAGGTCGGCGTTCATCACGAGTTTCATTATGTTACCTTCGCCGGATTTCTGAACGTCAATCACCCTGAGCGTATCTTCTAAATACTTATATTCCGGTAAAAGGTCGGAGAGTATGTTATTGGACCTCTTGAGAAATATATCATTGAATATGACTCCCGAATCATCAGGATACAAAGGAAGATACCTGATAGACGATTCGACTAAATCCTGAAAGAAATGTGTTCCGAATGATAGGTCGGGCAGGTAGTTGCCTTTCTTCCTCGCAACCTCTATGAGAACTGAAGTATTATTTATGTCGGAGTATGTTACGTTAACGCCGAGTTTTATGTCGCCGCGGCTGCCCCATCTGCCGGGTCCGATTAATACGAACTGCCGTTTAGGAAGAATCTTGTTAAGTTTTCCGACTGCTCTTCCGATTTCCTTGAGTTCCTGAAGGTCGGATATCGAATTGTAACCTTCGGGATCGACATAGACGACGTGTGTAATCTCGGGAACTTTTCCGTTTGAAATATACTTGCTCGCCGAAAAAATGATTTTTTCCTTCGGAAGGTCTTTCGGTATCGGCGACGGCATCGATTCGTGAGAATAACTCTGCGGTCTGCATTGAAGCAGATAGAAATCCGTTCCGTCGGACGCGAATTCTATGTCAACGGGCGTCTTGAGTTTCTCTTTCAGAAGACGAAGCATTTCCTGCATCAACGGTATGAAGTTTGTCCTGTTTATCAGCCGTTCGAACGTGACTATCATCTCTTTCTTGTTCTGTGACGTGTCAAACATGTTGATGTCCCTTATCTGATTCCTCCCGCTGGATGAGAATATGTCCGTAAGCGCGGGATAATCCTGATAGTATTCGTCAAGCAAACTGTCGATTTCGATGGTTTCGAACGTATTCGATTCAAGATTAATCACGTCAATCTTCTTGGGCGAGTATCTTATTACCTCGTCCACCGTAACATTCACTTTCAATCCCGGTTTGCCGGGCGCCGCGAGAATCGGGTAATCGTCGCTGACTCTGTCAACGGCTCTCGTCCCAAGTCCGGGTACTATTCTTATGAGTCCGTCCTCACGCTTGATTCTCGGCGACCATCTGAATTCGTTATTGCTGAACGCCACGCCGGCGTACGCGGGGAAGAAATACCTTCCGACTCGCTTGCCGACTACTTCCTGTATCATTATTCCCATTTCCTCGTGATAGTCGAGCAGTCCTCTTTCTTTCCTGTATTCAATCGCGTCCGCGTTGAACAGCGAGGCGTAAACCTCGGCTATCGCGTCCATCAGGGCGTTCAACCGCGTAATCTTGCTGCCCTGATTCGCGACGAATAGGCTCTTGTACTTGCCGGAAAATGCGGAACCGTACCTGTCTTCAAGCAGACTCGAACTCCTTACTATAAGCGGCACTTCGCCCAGTTCCTCGAGCGCTATCGAAAGATTCTTTACTATCTCATGCGGAAAAGTCGAGTTCTTGAAAATCTGAACTATGTAAGGATACTCCTGCCTTATCTGGTCGATGTCCTTGTATTTCTGCTCTATGATTTCTTCAAGGTTGTTGAAATGAAGAAATTCCATCACCATGTCCGATGTTATGTACCACGTTTTCGGCGTCTTGATTTTTTTCAGAAGTCCGTTCTTGCTCTCCGTGTCTTTCAGCAGTTTTTGCGCGATGAATAGCCCGACACTTTTTCCACCGATTTTCCCGTGGCTCTTGTTGAAATAAATCATCCTCTGCAGCAGGTCGTGAAAATCGTCTATGTGGACGTGGTCTTTTGCTATCCCGATGAACTCTAATTGGTCTGATAGAAACCTTCTTATTAGTGACGCGTTAAGCCCTTTTATGGTCGTCGGAGGCAATTCGGCGTCCGCGGGTGTCGTTTCCTGATATCTCCTTATTGCGTCCGCGATTTCCGGAATCGTGCTTCCCTGGTCTTCGATTGATTTCACGAGAAATCCCGACCTGTCTTCCTGCATCCATTTCTGTATCCTGCTGAGTATTTCGTCGTCGCTGAGATTTTCGCCCGCTATGCTGAAGACTTCATCGGGAATTTCCTTCATCTGGAGTTTCCCGAGCGGCTTGTTGTCGAGGTCTTCCGAATCTATGTCCGACGAATTTGCCTCGTTTGTCTTATTGAGCAATTGCTCCGCCTTGCTGACGCCCCTCCAGCAGAGGTAGTTCAGTAGTTTTCGCGCTATTAGTCCGTAAAGATTCGGATCGGTTTCCTTTATGAAATTTATTGCCGTGCGCCATTCGGGTTTTACTTGCGCTGTTTTATGCTCCTCTAATGACGCTTCCTCTGTTAGTACTTTTCTGAGTTTGTAGTGGAAAATATATGCGCTTATCCTGTCGGCAATCGTGTTTATTAGTTTTCTCTCTTCTTTGAAAAAAGGTCCTTCGTCGTATATCGGTTTCTCTTCAGAATAACTAACTTTGATTATTCCTTCAGTGCTGTCCTGAACCTTGATATTTGCCGTTTGCATCCACTTCGACTCTGCAAATCCGGGAGATGAGTATTCTTTCCCGTCGAATATTATTTTAGCGGTGCAAATTTCCGTGTGCTGGTATCCGGGCGGTATGACGTTGACGATTTTTTGTAGATTCTCCTCGACGGTCGTGCCGTAATCGGTTAGAAGTTCTTCTACCTTGTAAAGACAGTTTAACTCCTTTGCCCGCTCTTGAAGCGCCGAAATAAGGTTTGTTTTATCGTTCATTTTAGAATTACTCCCTTTCCTCTTTTGCCGTCCACTTTAATCCTGAGCGGTGCGGATGTTTCAACGTGTTTGATGAATTGCGTTTCGTTCTTTGTTGTCTGGGCGTTTATCCAGTTCCAGTCTGTCGCTCTGTCTGCTCCCGCCTGAAGTGAAAAATACATCACCCGGAAACTTGTTATGTTGTGAAAAAAGTGCGAGCCCTGGCTTAGTTCAACGTTAATGCCTTCAAGCATAGACTCCACGATTACCGACGCCTCCGAAATCTGTCCCCAGTTCACGGGAATGCCGAGCCACGCTTCGGAACTTCCCCATCTTCCGAATCCGAATAAAAGATATTTCTTCTTCTCTTCCTTAAGAATTTTATTTATTTTCTCAATCTCCTCCGCGATTACATTCGAATGCTTGATGTCGAATACCTCGGGTTTTACGAAAACTATGTCTTTCAATGTATCGGCCGTTCCGTTGCCGAGCACTGCGTCAGAACTTATTAGTAAATCCGGGCTGCTGAAATCTTCCTCGGTAACCGATACGTTTTCATTCGAAACAACCATCGGTCTTACCTGAAGAAATCCGAATCTTGCCGTCCTGTCCTTTTGATTGTGCGTTACCGCGAATTCAACCTCAACGGGATTTCCCGCGGACTCTTCACAGACTTTAAGAACTTTTCTGATAACATTATTAAGAGGTATCGTATTCAACTCAAGTACGGGAGCGAAATCTATCACCCTCGGTCCGTTGTAACCCGTTCCTAATTTCAATCTGTCCGACGCGGAATCGTAAGTCGATACAATGTTATCAAGAATACCGAATTCCTCGACGACTGTTAAATCCTTTTTAAGCAGGTATTCCGTTTCGTGTATCGGATCATAATCAGGCGCCTTTCCCATGTTTACCGACCAGAACTCTCTCTGAGTGTTTTTCATCATATCGTTAATCGAGCCGAACGGAGGCTTAAGCGCGGGATATTCGGGAGAATAATTCCATACAGGCTCGCCGTCAACAACTGTCTTGCCGAGACCGAGAGCGAGATTGACGATTCCGTTTTCAGGCTTCGCTCTTCCTGCAGGATAAAAATTGTATGACCTCGCTACTCCGGAAATCAGCGGGAAGTAAAAATCACCGAATCGCTCTCCGACAACTTCCTGAATTATTACCGCCATTTTTTCTTCCTTGATGTCGTTGTTTGTTGCCCTGATGTAGTCTTTGGCATCCTTGAAAAATGTCGAAGCGTAAACAAACTTTATCGCTTCAACGAGTTTATGAAACCTCGTATCCGCGTCAAATTGATTGTTCGGAATCATTTTCGTGCCGTATATCCCCGCGAAGGGTTCATATAGGGCGTCCTCAAGCAGGCTCGAAGACCTTACGGCGAGTGGGGTATGTATTTTTTCAATCAACGCGCGTAAATCGCCCAGCAGTTCGACAGGAAGGCTTGCATTTATGAACTTGTGCGCGATTAAATCGTCTGGTTCATCTGAATAAGCGATGTCGTAAAGGTCGTTTATTCTCAGAAATATGTCGAACATGCTCGTTGTTATCACTACGAGTCGCGGAATGTTTAGCGATATTCCGGGAAAATCGCTGTCACTGAAATTTTTCTCCAGAATGTCTTTTATCTCGGCGAGCCCGGTCGCTTTTCCGCCGAGCGAACCTGTGCCTATGAAAGTAAAATCCTCCGTGGCGTCGAAAAATTTTCTGTCAAAAGGTGTGATTTTATCAGAAAGTTTTTTCTTCATTGATTCAATCCCATGCTTATATATTTAAAACTCCCGTTATTAATTTATATAACGGGAGTTTAAAATGAAATGTAAGTTTAATGTTAGACCCAGCCTCTTTCTCTGCAAGCCTGCGCGACTCTGTTGATTGAAATTACATAAGCCGCGTCTCTCATGTAGAGATTCTTCTTTGCTGCGAGTTCGTAAACTGCAAGGAACGCCGAGGTCATCTTTACGTCGAGTTTTCCGAGCACTTCGTCTTTTTCCCAGTAATAGTTCATGTTGCACTGCACCTGTTCGAAGTAACTGCACGTGACGCCGCCCGCGTTTGCGAGGAAATCTGGAATCAAGAAGATTTTCTTGCTTTCGATTATCCTGTCGGCTTCGGGTGTTGTCGGTCCGTTCGCGCCTTCTGCAATAACCTTTACCGTATCCTTAATCTTCTTCGCTGTTTCCCCCGTTATCTGGTTCTCAAGAGCGCAGGGCAGTAAAATATCAACGTCCTGTTCTATCCACGCGTCGCCGGGGAGAATTTCGTAACCTATTTCTTTCGCTTTTTCTTTGTCAATTCCGCCGAACCTGTCGGTAATCTCGAGGAGTTCTCTTAATTTAATACCGTCTTTTTTCTTGAAGGAATATGAAACCTGGTCTTCCTGATCCCAGCAGGAAACGCAAATTACTTTACCGCCAAGTTGAGTGTACAGGTCTATAGCGTACTGCGCTACGTTACCGAAGCCCTGAACGCTGGCTTTAGTGTTCTCGGGTTTTATGTTCATTTTCTTCAATGCCTCTCTTAATGTAAATATTACTCCGTATCCTGTCGCTTCAGTTCTTCCGAGCGAGCCGCCCATACCGACGGGTTTTCCCGTGATTAATCCCGGATATTTCGCGCCGTGCACGGTTTCGAATTCATCAAGCATCCAAAGCATGTGCTGTCCGTTCGTCATAACGTCGGGAGCCGGAACGTCGCGAAGCGGTCCGATGTCCTTTGACAATTGCCTTACCCATCCTCTGCAGATTCCTTCCTGCTCTCTCATGCTCAGATTATGCGGGTCGCAAATTACTCCGCCCTTGCTTCCGCCGAGAGGAATGTCAACTACCGCGCATTTCCACGTCATCCACATCGACAGCGCCCTGACCGTGTCAAGCGTTTCCTGCGGGTGAAACCTTATTCCGCCCTTGCCTGGTCCGCGTGAATCGTTGTGCTGGACTCTGAATCCGCGGAAAACTTTTACGGTGCCGTCGTCCATTCTGACGGGTATTGCAAAATTATATTCTCTTAACGGATTGCGGAGCAATTCCCTTGTCGGTACATCGAGATTTAATATTTCAGCCACTTTGTCAAACTGTTGCTGAGCCATTTCGAACGCATTGAATTTGTTCATGATTTGTATCCTTTAAATTTTAATTGTGTTAGGTTGTTTTATTTTTTTATTTCAATGTTTGAACATATACAAATTATATTGTTTTTTGTGATTTTGAAACAATGAATATACAAGCGGTAAAATTGCGTTACGAGTGGCCCTGAAACACCCTTAAAATGTGCTGTTTTAATGACTTTTAGTTGATTTTTGTATTTATCATTTTTGTGTTTCTATCTTCATTATCTTATGACAGGCAAAGCAAATAACGGCAGTTTTAATGCTTACAGGGAAATCCTCGACTGCATTCCGCAGCCGTATATTATTATAAACGGGAATAAAAAAATTGTTACTTTCAACAGAAAAGCCGATGACGAAATCCGCGGATTGGATTTGCCGGAACTTAAGATAAATAAAAATATCGACGATTATTTCTGCGATTTGCTGGAGTTTAATTCTGTTTATTCTTCTTGCCTTTCGAAAGGAAGCGCCTTTTTCAGCGGATGCTTTAAGGAAAATAGAGGTAAGGAAAACGTAAAAGACTTTTCGCTTTATTTGTGCAAAGGTAAGGATATTCCGCGGGATATGGTCGTAATAAACTGGCTGTATAAAGAGCAGTCCGCTATTAATGAAAGTCAGGAAGGCGAAAGAAAGGATAAGATATTGTCGATTATCGCTCACGACCTGATTAATCCGATAAGCGGCATTATGGGCTTTTCCGAACTTATGATTAAAGAAATTACTTCGTATTCTCAGGCGATGAAGGAAATCAAAGAAAGACTCGCTGAAAGCAAGTCGAAACCCGGTAAGTATGAGAGGGAAGAACTTCTTAGAATCGACAGTATGATGAGGCACGCCGGAATCATTAACAATTCAACGAAAGAGGTTTTCTCCCTGCTCGAAAACCTTCTCGACTGGACACGCTCGAAAGACAGGTATGTCAGCGAATTCGAGAACGTAAACGTCAGGGATGCGGTCGCGGATATTGTTTCTTTCAATAAAATTCCCGCCGAAATTAAGAACATTACCATCAACAGAAATATCGGCGCCGCTTATAAGGTGCTTGCCGATAAGAACATGCTCAAGACAATTTTGAGAAACCTGATTTCAAACGCGGTGAAATTTACTCCGAGGAACGGAATAATTGATGTTACCGCGGACTACACTAATATTCACGCGCACGAAAAAAGCGCGTCAGGAAAACGTACCGGCGAAAAATACGTTCGTATAAACGTTAGCGATAACGGCGTCGGAATACCCGAAAGCCGCCTTAAAACTCTCTTAACCTCGGATGAAGTTTTTACCACTAAAGGTACGGACAGCGAAAAGGGTACCGGTCTGGGACTTCTGGTGTGCAGGGAATTTTCCGCAAAAATGGACGGATACATCACTGTCAAATCTAAGAGGGGAGTCGGCAGTATCTTTTCCGTGTCCCTGCCTTCCGCGGTTTAATACCGTTCGTAAAGGATTTTTTCCGTTCGTATATTGTTGCTTTGCCGGCAGGGAGTTTAATGCTATTTTTGTAGTGACATAGAAAATAGAACAGTAAATTTATTTACCTTCCACGGGCTTCTCTAAAAGCCCGTTTTTTTATATCGTCTTGAGTTTGTTTCTTAGTTTTATGCTTACTCTTCTGCTAATGCTGATTTTCTTGTCGTAATTCTTCAGTACAGCTTCGTGAGTATTGTTTGCGAGTTTGATTATTTCAACTGCGTAATTCAGGTTTATTAATTCCGACCTGTTTGCCTGAAGAAAATGCTCCTCGGGCAGAGAATGAATCCAGTTCTTCAACGGCTTTCTTATGTAATAATGCTCGCGGTTCGCCGAATGCAATAGCGTGTAATCCTTTATGCTCTTTATTATTACTATATCGCTTACGTTTATGAATTTCGCTTTCTTCCCGTTGTCAATGAAAATATTTCCGGAATAATCAAGAACCTGAATATCCTCTTCCGGCTGGGGCTTCTCGCCGTCATTTTTATTGACGCGGTTTATTGAGTAGGTGTTTTTTATTTTCTCTTTCTTTTCGGTCTGTATCTTTACCGCTCGTATGAGTTCGTCCGCCATGAATGGTTTCGAAATGAAATCGTCCGCGCCCGCTTCCATCGCTTTCCGCAGGTCTTTCCTTTCCTTCATCGCGGTTATGTAAATGAAAACAGGTACTTCCTTTTTCGATTTCCGTAATTTTTTCAGAACCTCAAAACCGTCCGCTCCCGGCATCATTATATCGCAGATTACTACCTCGAATGTTTCCGTTAGCTTCTTCTTTTTCCCGAGCAGTATTGATAGTCCTTTTTCCGCCGTATCCGCTTCAATCACGTAGTAGCCTTCCGCTGTCAGAACGTCTGCGGCGAACTGCCGTATGTTATCGTCGTCGTCAATAATCAGAATCTTCTTTACATCTTTAGACATAGAAAATAAAAATGCCTTTAATTTCTATAAAAATAAGAATATAAAGGCAAAAAAAGTATTGAGATATTTTGGACTGCTTTATTTCACCATAACCATTCTTATCGCCTGTGGCAGAAAAATTTCAATAAAAATCGTTCGAGAAGTTTGTGGTAATTCGTGTTAATCCGTGGTAATCCGTGGCTGAATGTTCTTGCTCTTAATTGCTAACGACTAAATGCTAAATGTTAAATGTTAACCGCTAATTGTATCCGCTCTTGCTCTTAACCCGCGCAATCCGCTCTTTTCGTCAAATCACGCGGGAACTCTAAAAAGTCTTTTCTCTTCTAAGTGCTCTCGGTGCCTTAGTGGTTTGCTCTTAATAGTTCGCGCTAATTAGCGCCAATTAGCGGCTGAACGCTCTTGCTCTTGAACCGGAAATCTAAAAGCAACTATTTCGCCATTACCATTCTTATCGTCTTCGTATATTTCCCCGCAGTCATCTTTCTATAATATACATACACTAACATAATGGATTGGCAATATTGTGTATTTTATTATACAAAAACTGAGTCTGTTTTTACTCTTTTAGAGTTATAGTGGCTAAATAAAACAAATAAATAATTAATACAA
>DATMXZ010000252.1:0-3031 GCA_035561235.1 Ignavibacteria bacterium | reverse complement strand
ATTTTTCCTGTAATTCTGAATTCTGTTTATGAATTCTCTTACGATCCCTTCTTCAATAAGTTTCTCGTCAAGTGTCGTGTCGAGAGCGATAGTGATATTCCCGGACGATTCGACGATCCAGCCTTCGATGTTCTCAGTCAGAATTTCGATATCAGCCGAGGATAGAGTGAAACCATCTTTCACGACCGAGCCTTCGGATTCAATCGTTTTTATTTCGTCTTTGCCGAGTTTAATAATCAACTGCTGCACCTTCTTTACGTCTTTCCCGAATTTCGGACCAATCGACTTGAAATTCGGTTTCGCCTTCTTGACGATAATGTTAGAATCGCCTTCGATTATATTAAGTTCCTTAACGTTAATTTCTTCGAGTATTATGTCCTTCACTTTAAGAAGAGCATCCTTATAATGGCTGTTCAAAACAGGAACGAGTATCTGTTTAAGCGGCTGCCTTACTTTCAAATTGTTTTTAACTCTCACGGCGCGCACGAGATACACAATTTGCTGTGCAAGATGCATCCGCTCTTCAAGATTCGTGTCTATCGCGGATTCGTCGAAATCAGTGAATTCGGAAAGATGCACAGATTGACTGCCCGAGGTCAGGTTCAGATAGATTTTTTCCGTAAGGAAAGGCGAAACCGGCGCTACCATTTTGACAATTTCAAGCAGGCATTCATAAAGCGTTTGATAGGCGGATTGCATATCGATATCGCTGTCAGGGTTTCTGAATCTTTTCCTGTTCCGTCTTACATACCAGTTTGAGAGTTCATCAATCGTGAAATCGTGAACGAACCGCGATGCTTTAGTAATTTCGTATCCGTTGAGACTTTCGAAATATTTCTTTTTAAGAGTGTTCAGTTTAGAAATAATCCATCTGTCGATTTCCGTTCTTTTCTTCAGAGGAACCGTGTCTCCGCTGTCATAAGTAAAGTTCTTCATGTTCGAATAAATAACGAAGAACTTGTATGTATTAATAAGCGTATCGAAGAACTTATTTTTGACATCAATGAGTTCATCCTCGTCGAAATTCTTGGATTTGCCTATGGGCGAATTCGCGACAAGGTACCATCTAAGCACGTCGGCGCCATACTTGTCCATCATATCAAAAGGATTTACGACGTTGCCGAGCGATTTGCTCATTTTCTTTCCGTGCTTGTCGAGTATCAGCCCGTTCACGATAAGGTTGTTATAAGCGGGTTTATCGAACAAGAAAGTACCGATAGCGTGCAGAGAATAGAACCAGCCTCTCGTCTGGTCGACGCCCTCGGCGATGAAATCCGCGGGGTAATTACGTTCGAACCATTCCTTGTTCTCGAACGGGTAGTGATACTGAGCGAACGGCATCGAGCCGCTGTCGAACCAGCAGTCGATTACTTCGCTTACCCTTTTCATTTCTTTCCCATCCGAAGAAACAATCTTAATGTAATCGATGTACGGTTTATGAAGGTCGAAGGGAATGTCTTTATACACTTCATCGAAATTAACCGCTTTCGATTTCAATTCATCGATGCTTCCGATGCATTCGTAATGTACCTTTCCTTCATCATCCGTGTAATACCAGACGGGAAGGGGAGTGCCCCAGAATCTGTTTCTGGACAAAGCCCAGTCCTTATTTTCCTCAAGCCAGTTTCCAAAGCGTCCGTTGCCGAATTCCTCGGGATTCCAGTTAATTCGCTTGTTCATTTCAATCATCTTGTCCTTGTAGGTCGTGGTTCTAATGAACCAGGAATCCGTAGCATAGTACATCAGCGGCACTTTATGTCGCCAGCAGTGGGGGTATGAGTGCGTGAACATTTCCTTCCTGTACAGTCTTCCCGAAGTCTTCAACTCAAGAATAATGTCGGGGTCCGCTTCCTTGAAATTCCTTCCGGCGTACGGTCCCGCTTCCTGTTTAAAGAGTCCGTTACGGCCGACCGCCTGCAGAAGAGGCAGGTCGTATTTAAGTCCGATGTTATAGTCGTCTTCGCCGAACGCGGGTGCGATATGAACGATACCTGTTCCGTCGTCGAGAGTCACGAAATTTCCCGTCGTTACGTAATATGCTTTCTTCTCGAGTTTGAAATAATTAAACAGCGGTTCGTATTCAGTATTTTCAAGTTCGGAACCTTTAAACCTTTCCGTGATTTCGTATTCATCCTTGATAACCTCAAGCCTTGATTCGGCGAGAATCAAGCCGCCGTTTTCAGTTCTGATGAGAACATAATCAGCCGCCGGGTTTACGCATAGCGCGACGTTTGACGGAAGCGTCCAGGGAGTCGTCGTCCAGACGAGTACGTCATTCCCTTTATATTTACCGCTTGATATCTTAAACTTAATATAGATCGAGGGGTCCTTTAAATCTATATAACCCTGCGCGACTTCGTGAGAAGAAAGAGGTGATTCGCAAATAGGGCAGAAAGGCTGAATCTTGAAACCTTTAACCATAAGCCCTGCATCGAAGAATCTTTTCAACGCCCACCAAACCGATTCGATGTACTCGTTATGAAAAGTAACGTAAGCGTCGTCGAGGTTAATCCAGTACGCCATCTTTCTCGTAAGTTCTTCCCATTGAGAAAGATACTTGAAGATAGACTTCTTGCACTCTTCGTTGAATTTAGTCGCGCCGAATTCGTAAATATCGTCTCTGGATTTCAGTCCAAGTTGCTTTTCCACTTCGACTTCTACAGGAAGACCGTGCGTATCCCAGCCTGCTTTTCTGGTTACTCTGTATCCCCACATCGTCTTATACCTGCAAATGATGTCTTTTACCGTTCTTGCGATAACGTGATGAATGCCCGGAAGTCCGTTAGCCGTCGGGGGGCCTTCGTAAAAAGTATAATGTTTTTCGGGATTCCTCGAATTTATACTTTTTTCAAAGGTTTTATCCTTAGCCCAGAATTCAAGTAATTCGTTCTCTAAAGCCGATAAACTAATATTGTCCTGTAAATTTTCGTACATTTTTCAAAAATTAATAAACTTTAAAATTAGATAAAAAAATGCAGAATAACAATATATAAAAATGAATCAAGACGGCGGGAAATTGATTTAAAGATAT
>DATMXZ010000251.1:0-2506 GCA_035561235.1 Ignavibacteria bacterium | reverse complement strand
TAATACGTTAAATCATCTTCGCGTTCTTTCCGTAACTTTAATTTTATTTTTTTCCGTGGTCGAAATTCTTGCTCAAAGCGCTTTCAATAATCCGATTGTATTCGTATCCAGGAATCATCTCACGGGTGGAAACATATTGTTTCCGTCCGCAGGACTTCTTCCTGGAATGGGGTCCCATTCGAGATTCGCCGTAACGGGCGGCAGGCTTCTGATTCGTGAAGCCGACGGTTCGCTCAGAACTTTGGTTGACAGCACAATGCTTTTCGGCGGCGTGAGAATAATAGATGTTCAGCAGCCTTGCGTGAACTGGGACGGCATAAAAATTCTTTTTTCAGGAATAGAAAGCAAGGACAGTTCCTGGCGTATTTATGAAATCAGGAAAGACGGAACGGGATTCAGAAAAATCACAAAGACGGACAGAAACATAAACCTCTTTCAGTTCGGTCCTGCCGCATACAGGTTTTTTAAATATGATGACATTGACCCCGTTTATACGTCGGACGGTAAAATCGTTTTTGCTTCCACTCGGTTCCCGACTGTCTCTCAATTCGGCTCCGCTCTAGTCACGAACCTTTTCATAATGGATTCGACGGGACAGAACATTTTCAGAATTACTTCTGAAAGAAACGGCGCCGAAAAGCCAACTATCGACCCGCGGACAGGAAAAATTGTTTTCTCGAGGTGGTGGCTTAATATAGATATGCCGAGCAATGTAACGCCTTCAGGATTGACGAGGAATCCCGGCGAATCGCTTTCCGATGATATCGGCAATCTCTGGCAGGTGAACATAATAAATCCCGACGGAGATCAGTTAAGATTTTACGCTGGAGACGCGAGAAAGAGAAATGCACTTTTCGCATACCGGCCGAGAATTGATTTGAACGGCGACCTGTATGGCATATATGTCCCGCACCTTCCGATGGTTAATACAGGAGGAAGCAGCGGAATAAGATACTATCCTAACGGATTCTCAGAATACAGTTTCATAGCCGGCGTTGATACCTCAACGGCGCTTTACGTACTGAATCCGCCGTCATCAGGGACGCACCAGCCGCCGTATTCAACAGACCCGCTTCCTCTCGATGACGGAAGAATTCTTTTTTCCGGCGCGAGCAGCGTCGAACTTCAGGACTACGGGATTTTTGTCTGCAATAAAAACGGTACGGGGATTTCGCTCGTTGCCAATTTGCAGGGAACGCTTGAACTCAACGCGGAACTTCTGATACCAAAAATCAAACCGCCCGTTCCTCCTTACGTTCCTGATTTTGATACAAACAAAGTTCCGCCGACTTCGAATCCGGCTACGTTTTTTCAGGGCGGATTTTTCCGCTTTGATAATCTGAACATTTATGCGAACGCTTCTGTTGACGCTCCTGTTGACGATGCTCCGCCGTTGACAAAAAACGCGAGGTTCAGGTTCTTTATTAATTTTCAGAGACAGAATCCGGACGGTCTTGACCAGCCTATTCTCCTGAAAGAAATAACCGTCAATTACGACGGCAAAATAGCGCAGCAGGAAATTCCCGCGAACGTTCCATTGTTTGAACAACTCGTTGATTCAAGCGGTAAAGTCGTCGTGAACGGTTTGGGCAAAATCGCTCACGTGACGGGTATGAATTACGACAAGAACGCCGCGGGAACGAAATGCGTCGGATGCCACGCGGGTCATTCCCTGATGACGGTTCCGCCTAACAATACAGAATCGCAATTCACAAACTTCTCAACCTCAGCATTCGTTACGCAAAGCAGTTACAGACAGACCGGCGGGATAAAATATTTCGGGAAATATGTCGTTGACAGACGCGCGAGGAATGTTGACCTCTCCGTTAACTGGATTGCGTCGGGCGGAAACAACGAATACGTTGAATTGCAATGGCCGCTCCCTCTGGATATACGCGAGATTAAACTCTACAATATTTTTCCGAACGCGTCGAACAATACAAACTTGCAGGTGAATGACTGTGAAATAATCCTGTATAATTCCGGCCGGGAAGCCGGACATATTCTATCAACCGGACCGCTCGATGTCAACGGCAAATCGGTTTATCTCAACCCTTACGTAACCGCTGACAGGATGAAAATAATTGTAAAAAGTTTTTCGGGTACGGTTGACGGAGTATCATCTGCAGGACTAGCCGAGATAGAAACAATTTCGAGAGTCTCGGTTTATCAAACAGGAGTGATTAAGGAAAAATCCGCCGTGTCGGATTTTTATCTCAGCCAGAATTACCCTAATCCGTTCAATCCTTCAACGAATATAAAATTCTCAATTAACGATTCAAAGAACAGTTTTGTAATTTTGAAAATTTATGACATCGCGGGCAGGGAAGTCGCCTCGTTAGTAAACGGAAGAATTGCAAATGGTGAGCATGAAGTTACATTCGACGGCAGCGGACTCCCGTCGGGTTTATATTTTTACAGATTTACTGCAGGGAACATAACATCCGTCAGGAAGATGATTCTTCTAAAATAATGGAATACTCTTTTTCATTACCTTAAGATTATT
>DATMXZ010000250.1:0-2662 GCA_035561235.1 Ignavibacteria bacterium | reverse complement strand
GAGACAGAGAATATTTACCGAACTGGAAATATTTGCTTCGATTTGAACTAATTAGTTTTATTGGAAGGCATTTCTTCGGCAGAAAGCCGCCGATAGTAAGCGATGTTAAATTATTAAATCTTGGGTGTGGCGATAATTACTTTGATGGCTGGATTAACGCGGATTTTTTTCGAGTTAGATTTTGGGTTGTTCCAAAAAACGGCTGGAGTTTCGACTTCCGACATCAAATGAAGTGTGAAAGTAATTACTGGGATGGCATATTTACTGAACACACCATTGAACACTTGCACCCCCTTGATGATTATAACTTATTCAAAGAATTATTCAGAACATTAAAACCAGGTTGCTGGGTAAGAATCAGCGTTCCCGGCTTAAATAGAATTCTTGAGGAGCCCACAGAAAATAACAAAGAGGACTATCAATTAAGAAGAAAAGATTATGATTCAACGGCTGAATTGATTTGGTCGCTGACACAAAATTGGGGTCATCTTTCTGTATGGGATCCTGATTTATTGAAAAAGTTTTTATCTGATGTAGGATTTATCAATATTAAAGAAGTAAAATTTGGTGAAGGAACTGACCTTAAATTAATCAGAGAACAAAGCGAAAGAAAGCATGAATCGCTTTATATGGAGGCGCAAAAGCCAAAATGATGAATACCCCCGTGCTCTTTATGATATTCAACAGACCGGATACGACATACGAGGTCTTTGAATCCATCAGAAAAATAAAACCGAAGAAACTGTTCGTGTCGGCCGACGGTCCTCGCGCCGGAAAGCCCGGCGAGGAAGAAAAATGCAGAATCACACGCGACGTCGTGAAAAAAATCGACTGGGACTGCGAACTTCACACTAACTTCAGCGAATCAAACCTCGGATGCAAGCGGGGAGTCACGAAAGGAATAAACTGGTTCTTCGATAACGTCGACGAGGGAATTATTCTCGAGGACGACTGCCTCGCGGACCCGTCTTTCTTCACGCTTTGTTCCGAACTTCTGGAAAGATACCGCGGCGATGAAAACATAATGCACATAGGCGGCGTTAACTTTCAGGACGGAATCAAAAGAGGCGAAGCGTCATACTATTTTTCGAGATTGTGCCACGTCTGGGGATGGGCTACCTGGAAAAGGGCGTGGTCGAAATACGACGTCACGATAAAGAATTACACCGATGAAAAATATGACTCGGTTATCGGCGGCATAATTCCCGACAAAGAAATACGCGGTCATTATAAGAAATATTTTGAACTCGTTAAGAACAACCAACTCGATACCTGGGACTATCAGTGGGTCTGGACAGTCTGGTCGAACAACGGTCTTAGCGTAATACCGAACGTGAACCTCGTCAGAAACATCGGCTTCGGCGAAGAGGCTACGCACACTACGGACACGTCGAGCAGCCTTTCCGAAATCGAGACGGGAAAAATCACGGGCATTGTTCATCCTGAAAAAATCGAGGCGGATTTTGAAGCGGATAAATACACGTATTACCGGAAAATGAAAAAAAGCAAGTTGTCAAAACTGCTCGGTCTGGCGGGCAAATTTTTTAAGAAATGATGAGAGTAATTTTCGACAATGAAATATTCCTGATTCAGAAATACGGCGGCGCGACGCGCTATTTTTTTGAACTCATCAGACGCCTGCCCGCGAATGATATCGCAGTTCTGCTGTATATGGGAAAGTTCATAAATGAATATGGGCTCGAGAATCACAGGAACGATTTCGCCGTCTTCAGCGGCAGGAAAATTAAAAGTATTCCGAAAACCAAACTGATATCACGAATGATTCAGAAGCCGTTTTTCGAGAAATTCGCCGCCGGACAGGATTTCGACCTGCTTCATCAGACATATTTCAACGATATTAATATTCCGAAACAATTCAAAAGAGTAATAACGATTCACGATTTTACACACGAAAAACTCGGTGAAAACTTTTCGGGACTGGATAAGACGGTTGAGCAAAAAAAGAAAGCGATAGAAAAATCCGACGGCATTATATGCGTGTCGGAATCCACGAAGAACGACCTGACGTCGATGTACGATACGGCGGGAAAGAAAATCAAGGTCGTTTATCACGGCAATTCGCTAAGGTACGAGGACCCGGGAAAGCCGATTATCGAGCGCCCGTATCTGCTCTACGTCGGCGACAGGCGCGCTTACAAGAATTTCGGAATAATGACGGAATTGTTTTCACTTAACAGGAATTTCGCGGATAATTTCGCTCTTGTTTGCTGCGGAGGCGGACCTTTTACGAAACAGGAAAAAGAGAAAATCAATTCGCTCGGACTCGGTAACAATTTCATTCATACGGAGGCTTTCGACGAAAAAATCGCCAACCTATACCGCTACGCTACGGCTTTTATCTTCACATCAAAGTATGAAGGTTTCGGAATCCCGATGATTGAGGCGATGTATAATAAATGCCCGGTCGTGGCGTCTGACGTAAGTTCTCTGCCTGAGGTCGGCGCTGATGCGGCTCTTTACTTCAATCCCGATTCCGCGGAAGACCTGAACAATAAACTGACATTGCTTCTTTCGGACAAAGAACTCAGGGACCGCCTCGTCGCGAAAGGAATCGAGCGCGAGAAATTTTTCTCCTGGGATAAATGCGCAGCCGAAACGAAATCTTTTTACGAGGATGTGCTCGGCTCCTGAACCGCCAATT
>DATMXZ010000249.1:0-2534 GCA_035561235.1 Ignavibacteria bacterium | reverse complement strand
TCATATTGTTAGTTTAAATTTGATATTTCAAGTTTTTTTATTTCGTCCCTTATTTCAGCGGCTTTTTCATAATCTTCGTTGTTCACTGCGTCTTCGAGTTCGGATTTCAACTGGTCAAGTTTCGATTCCTTAGTTTCATTTTGTTTAAGTTCATCGCTTTCGGGAAGAATCAGATCTTCGCTTTCAAGTTGTTCAGCAGGTTCGCTCTTGTCGTCCTCGGGTATGAAACCGATTTCATCCATTATCTCAGACGCTACATAAATAGGCGCAGAGAATTTAAGAGCGACAGCGATAGCGTCGGACGGTCTCGCGTCGATTTCATCGATTTCATACGAATCGAGTTTAATCTTCGCGAAGAATGTAGAATCGCGGAGTTCGTTAATGACAATGTACTCGACGTGATAACCGAGAGTTTCGATTATGTTTCTTAACAAATCGTGAGTTAGCGGACGCGGGGGTTTAATTCCTTCGAGTTCGAATGCAATCGCCTGCGCCTCGAAATGACCGATAATAATCGGGAGACGCCTGCTGCCTTCGGATTCCTTTAAAATTATTGCATATCCTCCTCCGCTTACTGTCGTCGACATCGTAAGTCCGAAAATATCAACTTTTATTGTGTCTTTTTTATCCATATAAAAACGTTTCTCTATTACTAATACAACCTAAAACCTTAATTTGTTTCAATAAAATTACGGTTTACGGATTTAAGTTTAAAGGCAATAAAGCGTTCAACCTTTAATTTTATTAATTTCTTCAGTCAAGGCGGGAAGGATTTCGAATACGTCTCCCACGATACCGTAATCGGCAACCTGAAAAATCGGAGCATCCTTGTCCTTGTTTATGGCGACGATGAACTTCGACGAAGACATTCCCGCGAGGTGCTGAATAGCGCCGCTTATACCGCAGGCTACATACAGGCTCGGGGAAACTGTTTTCCCTGTCTGGCCGACCTGTTCGCCGTGGGGACGCCAGCCCGCGTCAACAACGGCCCTTGAGGCGCCTGTAGCAGCTCCGAGGACTTCCGCGAGGTCCTCGACAAGTTTGAAACTTTCGGGATTCCTGAGTCCTCTTCCGCCCGAAACTATTATATCCGCTTCAGCGACGTCGAGTTTACCGCTTGAAACCACCACATCCGTTACGAAGGTTTTAAAATCGGCTGCGATTATGTTCAGGTTATCAGGTGAAATATTTACGATTTCGGAATCGGTCTCCGATACTTCGGCCTTGAACACGTTCGGGCGAAGTGTTATTACAATCTTTCCCGAAGTATAGTTTACATTCGTGTTGCACTTACCTGCATACGAGGGCCGTTTCATTGAAATTTTTCCTTCGGCTAAGGTATATCCGGTGCAGTCGGTAATCACCGCCGAATCGGTCTTAACAGATATAGCCGGAGCGATTTCTTTTCCGAACGAGGTGCCCGAAATAATTATTATTTCATAACCTCCCGCGTTCGCGAAATTAGATACAGCCGACGCTATTGCAGAATGCGAATACTTTATTCCCGCGGCCGGGCTTTTCGAATTGAGTTCAGTCAAACTAATATGAAATACTTTCGAAGCGCCGTAATTGCCGAGAGTTTTTAACTGTTCCTCTGACGCGTCCGTAACAGTTATGACGTCGAAACTCGTCCCGAGTGTTTCGGCAATGTGTTTTCCGGTTGTAACGGCTTCGAAGGCGTTTGATTTGAAAATGTTATCTTTTGTTTCTGCAACTATTAATATTTTATTCATTCTGATTCTCCGTTTTAAATTACTTTTGCTTCTTCTTTTAAAAGACGAACGAGTTCGGGGACGTTTTGCACACCGTCAGTAAATATCTTTCCGCTGCCTTTAGATTCAGGCAGGGACATACCGGTCAGTTCCGTCATACCATATGTCCGGAATGGTTTTTCTTCTATCGGTTTAGATTTTGAAGCCATTATGCTCTTAAGGTTAGGATATCTGGGATTGTTAAGTCCTTTCTGGGCGCCGAAAACCGCTGGCAGGGAAGTTTTAACGACTTCCTTTCCGCCTTCGATTTCACGCTCTGCAATCGCTTCGTTTCCGCTGATTTCGAGTTTCGTGACGACATTAACGCAGGGGAGTCCGAGCATTTCCGCGGTCATTCCCGGAACAATTGAACCGTCGAAGTCAATCGACTGCTTTCCGAAAAATATCACGTCCGGATTTAATTCTTTTATTGTTTCGGCGAGATTTTTCGAGACAGAAAATGAATCGAAATCCTCAGTACCGCTCTTTAAGAGAATTCCTTTGTCGGCGCCCATCTGAAACGCTTTCTTTATCGCTTCTTTTGAGCGGTCGGTACCAACGGAAATCGCGATGACCTCTCCTCCGTTTTTCTCCTTTAACTGCACCGCTTCCTCAACAGCGAATTCATCATACGGATTAATGATGAACGATACGCCCGTTTCATCTATTGATTTTCCCGAAGCCCCTATTTTAACCTTCGTCGTACTATCAGGAACAAGAGAAACACAAACTACAATTTTCATTCTATGGGTTTAAATTTGCAAATTACTAACTTAACAAGTG
>DATMXZ010000248.1:0-4804 GCA_035561235.1 Ignavibacteria bacterium | reverse complement strand
CATCACCTCATTCAAATAAAAAAACTTTTTTAAACCCAATCTACAACTCTTTAATTTAAAGAAAGGAAATTTTCTATGTCATTTGCTCAGGAAATACTTGCTAAGGTTAAACAGAAAGATGCTGGACAACCGGAATTTATACAGGCTGTAACTGAAGTTGTCGAATCACTGGAATTAGTGCTTCAGAAAAGACCTGAATACATCAAGTACAAAATCATCGAAAGAATCATCGAGCCTGAAAGAGTAATATTATTCAGAGTTCCCTGGATGGACGATCAGGGCAACGTTCAGGTAAACCGCGGTTTCAGGATTGAAATGAACTCCGCTATCGGTCCTTACAAGGGCGGTCTCAGATTCCACCCGTCAGTGAACCTCGGCATTCTTAAATTCCTCGCATTCGAACAGGTGTTCAAGAACAGCCTTACAACCCTCCCGATGGGCGGCGGTAAGGGCGGTTCGGACTTCGATCCCAAGGGTAAGAGCGATAACGAAGTTATGAGATTCTGCCAGTCGTTCATGAGCGAACTTTTCAGACACATCGGCGCGAACACGGACGTACCCGCGGGCGACATCGGCGTGGGCGGAAGAGAAATCGGTTTCTTATTCGGTCAGTACAAGAAATTACGCAATGAATTCGTCGGCGTTCTTACCGGAAAAGGTTTGAACTGGGGCGGCTCGTTAATAAGACCCGAAGCCACAGGTTACGGCGCGGTTTATTTCGCGGCCGAAATGCTCGCGACAAGAAATGAAACTCTCGAAGGCAAGACCTGCCTCGTATCCGGAAGCGGAAACGTCGCGCAGTACGCGATTGAAAAAATTCTTGACCTCGGCGGAAAACCCGTTACCTGCTCAGACTCAGCGGGCTACATCTATGACGAAAAAGGTATCGACAGAGAAAAACTCGCATACCTGATGGACCTTAAGAACGTCAAGAGAGGCAGAATAAAAGAATACGCGGATAAGTTCAAATCTGCGGTTTATACAGCGGTAGATCCGAAACTCGACTATAATCCTCTCTGGAATCACAAAGCGGATTGCGCGTTCCCGTCAGCGACGCAGAACGAAATCAACGGAAAAGACGCGGCGAACCTGCTTAAGAACAAAGTATATGTCGTATCCGAAGGCGCGAATATGCCGACCACAATCGAAGGCGTCAATCAGTTCATCGACGCAAAGATTCTCTACGGTCCGGGCAAGGCTGCGAACGCGGGCGGCGTGGCTACATCAGGTCTCGAAATGTCTCAGAACTCTCTGAGATACGGCTGGTCAAGAGAAGAAGTGGATGCGAAACTTCTCGGAATTATGAAGAGCATTCATAAAGCGGCATTCGAAACAGCGAAAAATTTCGGCACACCGGGTAACCTCGTTAACGGTGCAAACATTGCAGGATTCCTTAAAGTCGCGGATTCAATGATGGACCAGGGTCTCGTGTAATAATTGATATGTATAATTCAGATATAATGACGGCCGTCAATTGACGGTCGTTTTATTTTATTCCCGCCGATTTGATGTCGCATCGCATCGCCACGGCGACCCTACGTCCCTGCGGGGCTTTTCGAGTGTGTTCACTATATCGAATTTGATAATTGTTTTAGTAGTACACCGCATTTAAAATGAGAAAAAATTCAAATGTTGATAGTTCATTGCTCATAGTTCATTGCTAATATTTAATTGCTAATCGTTCACTGCTAATTGTTCATTGTCCTTCAGCCTTAATTGTTAAATTGTTACTTACGGACAAAAACGATATTTTTGTGTTATGAAAACTATGTCACCCTCTTGCATCGATAATACGTCAATCGAAACCGGTTATATCCGGAAATTCCAGCGATTTCAGGATTTAATGCAAATTAAAATCAAGGAGATACTCCTCGTTTCAAGTATTTACGACCTTTATCTTTTCGAAGAGGACGGAAGGCTTTATGAACTAATACGTAACGAATATCAGGACCTCGAACTAAGCCAATCGCCCGATATAATACGCGTCTCAAGCGTAAAGGAAGCAAACGCCGTTCTTAACGGAAAAAGGAAAATAGACCTCGTTATCACGACGCTTCACATCGAAGATTCGAATCCCGTGAAGTTTGCCGAAAGCGTGAAGAAGACACACCCCGACATTCCCGTCGTGATGCTGTCCTTCGACTCAAGGGAATTGCATAACCTGATTCTTCGCAGGGACATTTCTGTATTTGACAAGACGTTCATCTGGTCAGGCGATTATAAACTCATTATCGGAATAATTAAATATCTCGAAGACAAGTACAACGTCGAGCACGATACCGCGACTGTCGGAGTTCAGTCAATCATTGTAATTGAAGACAACATACGAAGTTACTCGTCGTTCCTTCCCGTTATATACACGGAACTGATACGCCAGTCGAAGCGGGTAATCTCGGAGGGAATAAATCTTTCAAATAAATTCCTCCGGATGCGGGCAAGACCCAAAATCCTTCTTTGCGGAAATTACGAAGAGGCGCAGAGATACCTGAAGAAATATCAGGAGTTCGTGCTCGGCGTTATTTCCGACGTTGAGTTTCCGAGAAACGGCGCGCCCGACAATAAAGCGGGTATCAGATTCGCAAAGGAAGTCAGAAAAAGATATTCCGACATCCCCGTTCTTCTTCAGTCATCGGATGAATCGAACCGCGAGCAGGCTGAAAAACTCGGCTGCAGTTTCATAAAGAAGGGTTCCGTGATGATGAATCAGGAACTCGCGCATTTCATGACGGATAATCTCGGTTTCGGGGATTTCGTATTCAGGACACCCGACGGCAGAACTATCACTCAAGCGGAAAACCTGCTCGACTTCGAGGAGAAACTGAACGAAGTGCCCGCGAGTTCGATTAAATACCATGGCGAAAGGAACCACTTCTCAAACTGGCTGAAGGCAAGAACCGAGTTCTGGCTCGCCGACAGGCTTAGACCGACTAAAGTATCGGAATTCGAGTCAATTGAAAAAATACGGCTTCACCTCCTCAGCGCGCTGAAGACATACAGGAAAATAATTCAGAAAGGAATCGTCGAAGACTTCAATCCGGATACGTTCGACACTTCTTATTCATTCGCGCGCGTCGGCGGCGGCTCGCTCGGAGGCAAGGCAAGAGGCCTGAGTTTCCTGAATTTCCTTATCAGCAGTTACGGTCTGGGCGACAAGTTCGAAGGAATTACAATTGACGTGCCGCCGGGAATAGTAATAGGCACAGACGTTTTCGACGATTTCATCAGGTATAATAATCTCGGGGAATTTGTTTATGAATGCGAAGATGACGCCCTGCTGAGAAAAAGATTTCTGGAAGCGAAATTCTTTCCCGAAGAAATACGGGAAGCATTGAGGAGTTTCCTCCAGTTGATAGACGTTCCTCTGTCCGTACGCTCGTCAAGCCTGATGGAGGATTCCCAGTATCACCCGTTCGCGGGCGTTTACGACACGTATATGATTCCGAATAACGAGTCAAACATTGTCGAGAGGCTGGAGAACCTGCTGAGCACTATTAAACTTGTCTTCGCCTCGACTTATTATAACGCCTCGAAGGAATACTTTAAAATGACGTCGCACAGCATTGAAGAGGAAAAGATGGCGGTGATTATTCAGAAAATGGTCGGAGAAAAACACTCGAGCCGTTTTTATCCCGATATATCAGGCGTCGCTAAATCTTATAATTTCTACCCCATTCATCCGCAGACAACTAAAGACGGCATCGTGTCGGTCGCGCTCGGACTCGGTAAAACTATCGTCGAAGGCGGAAACACCGTGAAGTTCTCGCCTAAATATCCGGAGCATCTGATACAGTTTTATTCCACGAAATCGTTTCTTAATAATAACCAGACGAATTTCTTTGCGCTTGACCTTAATACGAAAACCGAGGATAATCCACTCGACTGCATTATACAGGACCTTTTTACTAAATCTTATGCTTTACAGGATTCAGAGGACGACGGAACTTTAGATATGCTTGGCTCGACATACTCAAGAGAGAACGACATAATATACGACGGCATTTCGAGGCCCGGAATCAGAATGGTGACATTTTCACCCATACTAAAATACAAGACTTTCCCTCTGCCTGAAATCGTCGAAACGCTTCTTGAACTCGGAAGTAAGGGAATGGGTTCCGCTGTTGAGATTGAGTTCGCGGTAAACCTGCAAAGACCGGATAAGGAATTCGGCGTGCTTCAAATGAGACCGCTTGTAATAAATGAGGAAATTGAAAATATCAATATACATACCTATTCGAAATCAGAGTTAATCTGTAAGTCGAACGAAGTTCTTGGAAGCGGTATAAATAGCGAAATAACAGATATTTTGTACGTTGATTTCGAGAAATTTGACAGAAGCAAGACCAAGGAAATTGCCTCAGAGGTAAAGCAGTATAACTTGAATTTAACCGATAAGAAACTCCCCTATCTTCTCATCGGCTATGGCCGCTGGGGCACTCTTGACCCGTGGCTGGGAATTCCCGTCATCTGGTCTGAAATTTCGGGCGCGAAAGCGATAATCGAAGCCGATATGAAGGACCTGGTCGTCGAACCGTCGCAGGGCTCTCACTTTTTCCAGAACCTGACGTCGTTCTCTGTCAGTTATTTTACCGTCAGGAACGACTCCAAGCACGCCTACCTCGACTGGAAGTGGCTTGATTCACAGAATGTTAATGACGGCATGCGCTTTGTGAAACATATAAGACTGCCGAAACCTCTTCAAATCATAGTCAACCCCCATAAAAAATTAGGGGTAATTTTAAAACCCTGAGAAGGTAAAAACTTCAAAATTTTTCGTAAATCGGCGATAATTTCACTTATTCTATTG
>DATMXZ010000247.1:0-2412 GCA_035561235.1 Ignavibacteria bacterium | reverse complement strand
GTTTCAACGAATGAGCCTGATGCAATCTGATAGTAGTAAATACCGCTTGACAAATCGGCGGCGTTGAAATCAACTTTATAAGAACCCGCTTTCATATCGGCGGAAAGCAGGCTCGTAATTTCTTTTCCTGTAACGTCGAATATCTTAAGAGAAACGAATCCCTCTTTCGGCAGGCCGAATTTTATGCTTGTCGAAGGATTGAAGGGATTCGGAAAATTCTGCGACAGTGAATAAACGGAAGGCACTTCGTTTGAAATGTTAGAGATTCCCGTAACAGAGTTAAAGTAATCAACCACCCTGAAATCATCGAAATAAAACCCGTCACCGGGCGTGCCTGAATCCGTGTACATAGTGAATCTGAACTTGACAGTCATATTTTTATAAGCGTTCAGATTAATGCTTTCATATACCCATCTCCTGCTGCCCGACCAGCCCGGCTGCGAAGAGGCAGTCACTGTATAACGTCCCGGCAGGCTTGTCCAGGTTGAGCCGTTGTCCGTGCTTATCTGGAATCTTGTGTAATCGTAATAAGTTGAACCTGTTTTCTCCATTGCCCATTTAGCGGCGAATTCGACTCTCGGGTTATTGGTATTTGCAAGACTTACTGTATTTGTAAGCGTAAACTGATTGCTGGTGTTATCTTTCGTATTGCTGTATCGTGAATCGGTAAACGACTTAATACCGCTCCACGAATCGCAGAACGAAGTGTCCCACATCAACTGGTTTCCTGATTTCGTCCAGTTGCCGGTTCCTGTCTCCGCGTTATCGAAGAAGATATTATTGGATTTACCTACGTTTATTCTGATTGTATCCCTGTCTGTTTCCACACCTTGCATTTTAACGCTGGCGACGAAAAGGATTTCGTCCATCAGCGCCGCCGAGTTCGTCAGCCTGAATTTAAACGGAGCGGTTGAATTGTACTTAACCTGCCGCGCGGAAATGCTGTCGTAACTAACCGTATTTACCAGAGAGACCGCATTTGGATAAGCGGTTGTGAGCGTGACGGTAACGTTCTTTGCGGTTTTGGAGAGACCTTTATTTCTGACGCCAACCTGAATTTGCAATGTGTCGTTTTTCTCGGCGTAACCTTTTCCCGTAACGCTGAAGTTCTGCATATCGACCATTTCGCCGCCGACGTAGGAAACATATTTGAGAAATCTAGAAAGGTCGGATGCTATCGGAATAATTTCGCCCTGAGTCGGCCAGAAGCCCGAGCCGTCGCATTCAACGACCCACATATACGTTCCGATTGATTCGCCGTAATCCCTTGTAGTACCGTTGGAATAGTAAGCGAGCATTTGATAAACAGTGCCGTAGAGGTATTCAGTGCCCGAGCCGAAATTTGACGCGAACTCGGAATATATATTGTACGAGCCGACAGTATCTTTATAGCCGAAAGGATTAAGTGTTTTTCCCGCTACCGAGTGCATTGAGATGCCGATTTTCGGGTGATACAGGTTCAGCAGATTCTGTACCGCCTGCACTTCCGGTTCGGACGCGGCAGAAGGACCGCGGTAAGTGTCTGATGAGGGCGTGCCGCTCGAGCCCTGGTTATTGTATCCCCACATATAGGAGTAATTCCTGTTCAAGTCAACGCCGTAAGAGCCGCCGTTATTTCTTCTGTTCTTACGCCAGTCACCGCCTCCGTTTGGATTGGTCGTCTGGTTGTAATAATAGCCGTCGACATTAACAATCGGAATAAAATAAATTTCGCGGTTGTTGACTATGTAGGTTGCTTCGCTGTTCGTGCCGTAATTATCGAGGAGCCAGCACATATAATAAAATAGCGTTGCCATTCCCTGCGGTTCGCGCGCGTGATGAAGGCCGTCGAAGTAAATTACGGGTTCCGTCGCTGATTCGTCAACGTCCGGATTATCGGAAATTTTCACCGACCAGACGACGCGTCCCTGTTCGGAAGTTCCCCTGTTTTGTTTCGCGGTTATCAGAGTCGGGTATTGAAGTCTCAGAGAATCGAGTTTTTGCACCATCTCCGCATAAGTATAGAATCCGCCCATGCTTCCGTATGTAAATCCGTTTATGTTGTCAGCGATTTTGATGTTCTCTGACGCCTGAAGTTCCTTTTGCGTCGATTGCGGTCTGGTCCTATAGTATTCATCCATATCGGGAATTGTTACGTCGTATCTTAATCCCGTGTTATGGAGTCTTGCGATTTCTTCCTGATTAATGACAAGGGTTATGCCGTCTTTCAGGCTGCCTCTGTAATGTTCGAACTCAATATCATATAAAGCAAGCAGGTTAAAATCTTCCTGAGAGTTCAGGTAAACTTTCACGGTGCTGTATTTCTCAAGCGGAGATTTTTCGACTGAAATTGATTTGAATGAAACTGAGATTAAGGCAATTATAAGAACAACTAAAGTAATTTTGTAATTCATCGATGTGTTAAGATTATAT
>DATMXZ010000246.1:0-7032 GCA_035561235.1 Ignavibacteria bacterium | reverse complement strand
TATATAAATTTTTTATTTGTATTTTTGATTTTTTATATTTGATATTTGATTTAGTGTTATGCGAGCGTGAATCGCAGAAGTTCTTCGGGGTTGTGCTTCTCGGTCAACTCCAGAAACGAGTTCCTGTCACGGTTTAGAGCAAGCCAGTTCGATATTACCTTTATCTCGTCGAGTTCTTCCTGAGTGTATTTGTGCTTGGCGAATTTATTCAGTGAAAAATACAGCGACTCGATTATATCCGTTATTTCCTCCTTCGCGTCGCGCTGGTCAAACTCGTCGCCGCGTTTCAACGTTATTGTTCTCATCAGTTTTCCGTTGTGAATGAAGAAAATCTCACGCTTATCCTCGTTGTCGCATTTTATGATTATTCTCTTGTCGTTTATCGCCGAGGTTATAACCTTCTGGTAACTCATCACCTTTTGTATGTCCTGAAGCCTGTCCCTAAGTAGCGCCGCCCTTTCGTATTCCTCGTTTTCGGCGTGTCCCAGCATCAGTGTCTTTATGACACCAACCGCGGATTTCCTGCCTGTCCCGATAATGTAGTTGTGAACCTTTGTGACTTCCTTTTGATAGTCTTCCTTCGAAATTGTGAATGTGCAGGGCGCCCCGCATTTACCTATGTCGAAGTAAAGACAGTTCGAATTTTTATGCGACGCCTTTATTTTCTTATCTTCGCATTTCCTCAGTCCGTATTCGTCGTATATGTTTCTGTAAATCTGCCTTATCGTTCCCCTGCTCATGAACGGACCGTAATAATACGCGCCGTCGTTCTCGATTTCATAAACCGTATCGACTTTCGGAAATTCGTTTTGTATGTCGAGTTTTAGGAAAGGATGAAACCTGAAACGCTTAATCGCCGTATTGAACCTCGGCTTGTGCTTCTTTATCATCTTCGATTCGAGTATAAGAGCCGAGAGTTCCGAGTCCGTTATTGTCCATTCAAGGTTCCGCACGTTCGCGAGCATCTTCTTTATCTTGAAAGACAGATTTTCGTTGTGCCTGAAATAAGACGAAAGCCTGTCCCGCAAACTCTTCGCCTTGCCGATGTATATGTTCTCACCCGATGAACTTTTCATGAAATAAACACCTGGGTCCTGTGGTATGTCCTTCAGTTCTATGTTAACGCGCTTCAGGGCGGCGGGCTTGTTTTCCGCGGTGAATATTTTCGTGTTCTGAAACCTGATTACCTCTTCGATTGTCTCGAACTCATACTCATCCTCAAGAATTTCGAGAAACTCGACGAGTATTTTCGCGGTCGTGAGAGTATCGTCGTACGCCCTGTGCTTCCTCTTCTGCGTAATTCCGAAATGCGCCGCGACGTTTGCCAGCGACTTGCTCCTCAGTTTCCGGAGAATCCGCCTCGCGAGTTTGCAGGTGCAGAGAGATTTAAACTCGAAGTTTACGGGCTCGTCAAGACGCGCGAATGACTCTCTTATGAAAGAATAATCAAAGCCCGCGTTGTGCCCCGTAAAAATTACTTCATCGGAACCGCCGTCGCGGATGAAGTTCATTATCTCCCCCGACGCTTCCGCGAAAGACGGCTTGTCGAAAACATCCTCGTTCGTTATGCCCGTAAGATGCGTTATGCCTGCGGGTATGTGCTGTCCGGGATTTAAAAGAGTCGTGTATGTATCGATGATTTCATCGTACTTCATCTTTATCAGGGCGATTTCCGTGATGCGGTTATGAACGGGCGAAAGCCCCGTAGTCTCAACGTCACAGACTACGAATGTCGTGTCGGATAAATTCGTTTTCTTCTTTTGACCTGTACTTCCCATTTATGCTTTAAAATAAAACAATGCGCTTCATTATTCAATTTAATTGAAAATGACGGGAATGCTTTATCACGGAATGATAATTTTTATAGCCCAGGGTTGATGAGGTGAAGATTGATTCTTCACTTTATGGAATAGCCGAAAATAAAAACGGCGGGGATACCCGCCGTTTTCTTATGGATTCCCGCTTTCTGGGGAATGACAAAATTATTTTACTCCATCATCAGAAACTCGATGTCCTCGATTTCCTTTGGAAGCGCGTCCGAAAGAACCTCGCATCCGCCCTTCGTAACGAGCACATCGTCTTCTATACGCACACCGATACGCCTGTACTTTGCCGGAATTTCCTTCGCGCTTTCCGGGAAATATATTCCGGGCTCAACAGTGATTATGTTTCCGACAAGCAGAGTATCGAAATCCGCTCTGCCGATTTTCTTGTTCGCCACCGCGTCGTGTGTGTCGAGTCCTATATGATGCCCGACTCCGTGAAGCGTGTATTTAGTAGCATCGTATCCTTTCTTGAGGAGTCCGAGTTTCATCATCCCTTTCTTCAACTGCTCAACGCTGTACTTCTTTAAATCTGTGAGTTTAACGCCGGGTTTTATTTTCTTAATCACGGCGTACTGAGCGTCAAGGACTATCTGGTAAACTTCCTTTTGCTCCTTCGTGAACTTCCCGCTTACGGGAATCGTTCTCGTAAGGTCGCCGTTGTAATAATTGTATTCAGCGCCGGAGTCGATAAGCACGAGGTCCCCGTTATTCAGTTTTTCGCGGTTCGTGTTGTAATGCAATATGCACGTGTTGTTTCCGCCCGCAACAATCGTCTCGAAAGCCGTGTCCTGACTGCCGAGTTCCTTATAATAATACTCAAGCATTGCCTGAACCTGATATTCGTGCATTCCCGGTTTCACCTGCTGAATCGTGTTGTAAAATCCTGACGCGGTAATTGTTGAGGCATATCTTATCTGGTCAACCTCGAATTGGTTCTTTACCATCCTCATCTTCGCGGTAATATAATTCAAATCGAGTAACTGCACGTTAGTTGATAAAGTAATCCACGACCTCATGAAATCCTTCAACTGGTCCTTGATTTCACCGCTGAGTTTGTTCAAATCGTACATGCTGACGTATATCTTGTTTATCTTGTCCTTCGAAAGTATGTCCGCGATTACGTCTCCGAGCCTCGAATTCTCGAGCCCGATTGTGATACCAAGTTCCTTGCTTACTTTTTCGTAACCGAGCCGCCTTCCGAACCAGGTTTCTTTCAGCGGGTCCGCCTTCTGAACAAAAAGCGCATCCTTTGTTTTTACGATTTTATTCTTCGCGCCGTCGTGCACTTCAAATCCTCCGGGAGCCAGTATCAGCGCGGCATTCGGCTGATTGAACCCCGTGAAATAATAAAAATTCTTGTTCTGCTTAAATTTGTAAGCGTCGTCGTATGAGCGCGCGACATTCGTCGAGCCGAGAACGATTACGAGGGAATTTTCGTCGAGTATGTTGAGAAGTTTCCCG
Organism: Ignavibacteria bacterium; assembly: GCA_035561235.1. GTDB lineage: Bacteria > Bacteroidota > Ignavibacteria > Tepidaquicellales > Tepidaquicellaceae > CAIKZJ01. Next base: position 3,745 of record DATMXZ010000246.1, on the reverse strand, counting down.
CGTCTCGATTTATGAAACTGTTTTTGTTCGTTTTCCATATTAAAATGATTTATTTAGTCTTCGTCAAATTTTGCCTTTTCCTCTTCGTCCTTTTCTATCGGCAAGGGATAATTGCAGGTGAAACAGGCTGTGCAATAATCGGTTTTTTCGGTCGTCCGCGGAACGGATTCGAGAAGTTTCTCTACGGACAGGTATTCGAGAGAATCCACGCCCAGCATCTTCCTTATTTCTTCCACGTTACCGTGATACTGGTTCGCGATAAGTTCATCCTTTGACGGAAAGTCCATTCCGTAATAGCACGGCGATATTATCGGCGGAGAAGTTATCCGAAGATGAATTTCGCGAGGTCCTGCTTTCTTTATCAGTTCAACGAGAAGTCTCAATGTCGTACCGCGCACAATTGAATCGTCGACTATCACTACTTTCCGGTTGTTGAGCACGCCCTTCACGACGTTGAATTTTGTCTTCACCTTCATCTGCCTGTGGTCCTGACCCGGCTCGATGAATGTCCTGCCAACGTAGTGGCTCCTTATGAGCCCGTACTCGTGCTTCAGATTCTTAGTCTTCTTCACGCATTCGTTGAAATAGCCGAGCGTCGCCGTGTTAGACGAGTCAGGCACGTTAATGATTATAACTTTCTTTTCGTCATCGTCAACGGGATTGTCCTTGTCGGGCGGCGGCTTTTCGATTGCCAGATTCGCGCCGATTTTTCTTCTTACCTTGTCAACCTTCTCCTGAAAGATTTGGCTGTCGGGACGGCTGAAATAAATGTATTCAAATATGCAGTGCTTGTACTTTTCCGCTTCCTCGATTTTGTAAGACTTTACTTCGCCGGTTTCAATAAAATCCTTATCAACCACTATTATCTCGCCGGGCTCCACCTCCCTCACGTATTCGGCATTAAGTATGTCAAGCGATGTCGTCTCCGAGGCGAATATAACGCTGTCTCCGAGTTTTCCCATGACGAAAGGCCTTATTCCAAGCGGGTCACGCGCTGCTATCAGTTTATCGTCAGTGAGTATGCAAACAGAATACGAACCCTTTATCCGCCTGAAAACCTCGAGCACCTTATCTGTGAAATCCGCTTTCTTGCTTCTCGCAAGAAGATGAAGTATGATTTCAGTGTCTGTCGTTGTCTGAAATATCGTGCCTTCATCCTGAAGTTTCTTCCTGAGGTAATTTGAGTTTGTCAGGTTGCCGTTATGCGAGAGAGCGAGATTGCCGTCCTTGTACGTTACCTTGAACGGTTGTATGTTGTTCTTATTGTTGGACGAGCCCGTCGTCGAATACCTGTTGTGCCCTATTGCCGCGCTGCCTTTAAGAGTCTGTGTTAATATTTCCTCGTCGCCGAAAACACTCAGCACGAGCCCGACTCCCTTATGAACGTTGAAATGATATCTATTCTTTTCGGGTATGAACTCCGACGTGACAATGCCTGCCGCTTCCTGCCCCCTGTGCTGGAGCGCGTGCAGCCCGTAATAAGCCATTATAGCCGCTTTCGGGTTGTTGTAAATGCCGAAGACTCCGCAGTTTGCACGTATGGATTTTTCATCCACTAATACGGATTCTTCATTAATATCCAGTTCTTTCATTTGTGATTTACTTTATTACTCTGATATGATTGGAAAATATCCACGCCCTGTCGCCTATCCAGCATTCTATTCTATAACATCCCTCTTCAAGACCGTCCCACGTTCCGCCGAGACCTTTTTGCTCGTGTATGCAGTTCCCGTTTTTAATAAGTTTCACCAAGCAGTCCTTCGGAGTGAAAAAATTAAAAACTATCTTCTTCCCGTCGTTTTTCAGGTGAATTTCATCACCCATCTGATACTTCTCTCCGCCGTACTCAGCGAAGAACCTGAATCCCTTCGAATCGCCGTAGTAACTGTTCGTTATGTACGACCTTCCTTTTTTTAACGCGGCGACAATCTCGCTCTTGTAATCCTGAAATTTATCGTTGTTTCCGCTCTCAATCTGATTCTCGAGAAGAACGTGCGTCCTTACCGATTTGAAAAGAACTTTGTAGGGAAAAACTTCGACGTTATAAAATCCCATTAAATTCATCTTGTGCGCGTGCGCGTCAACGCTGCCTATCGCCGCAACACGTCTGCGGAGATTGAGTTCGTCCCACTTCTTTACCGCGTCCTCGCACGGTCTTACAATCGATTTCAGAGGGTGTATGAACCTTTGTATCTTATTGTTTTCATTCAATCCTTCAACCCATTCGCTCATGTGATTCCAAATTTCAATTCCGTCGAAATCATCCGTATTCCAGTCGGTCCAGGGATACGGCGGATGTTCGGGAAAACTGCTTCTCTTTTCGTACGGATGTGCGATGAAACCCGTTCCGCCTTTTTCCTTTATGAGTTTCACGTATTCCCCCGCGCTCAGGTTGCAGCCGAGTTCGCCGTTGTGAAGAACGCGGTATGTGCCGATAAGTTTGTCCAGACCGAAAACGAGATAATGATTCCTGTTATGAACGTCGTTGACTTCATATCCGGCAATCATCATTAAATTTCCGTACCATTTCTCCTGACCGTTATCCTTCGCGAGAAGCGTGTTGTGGTCTGTCAGTATTATAAAATCAAGACCCGCCTCGTTCGCGCAGCCCGCGATGTGCTCCACCGTTCCCGTTCCGTCGGAATAGGTTGAATGTATGTGTATGGCTCCTGCGTATTCGTACATAATAATTAAAAATAACCCTTATTATATTGACATTCAAATCAATACAAATATGAAATTGTCATTTCGGATTTCCGCTTTCTCCGGAATTGCTGATTTTTCTGTCGATCAAAGTGGTTGCGATTAAAGCGCCAATCGCTCCGAACAACGGATATATTATAATATTCGATATGAATGTAAATATCGCCAGTGTAGGTGAAAATCCGTATTTGTTGAATTCGTCGGCAAGTTTGTTCATCTGCTGATTGACTTCGGGAGGAAGATTCTTGCCGAATTCCCCGAGCATGCTTAAGCCTTCCGTTACGGGATTCGCATTCGAATACATCAGCATTACTACATTTATTACCGATACCGTCACGGCGGCGAGGAATCCGCTCAGAGCGCCGACCAGCACACCGTCCTTATACGTCAGCCTGACGGGTGTTCCCATTATCTGCCTGTAATAACTTATTACTCCGAAATAACCCCCGATAATTATTCCCGCGCAGAAAAAAAGATTTATCAGATTTAAGAACGGCAGAACCGATATCGCCGTCATTATAGTGCTGCCCCAGATTACAGGCGCCAGCCTGTTTATTTTCTTATCCATTTATTTGTGTTCTTTCTTTCTGACGAAAATTTCATTAAAAAAGTTTATGGTGCCCGGTATTAGATAGAACGGAAGAACAAATCCGATAATTCCTCCTGAAATTGACCTTGTGATGAATGTGTTGCTTAATACTCCCGTCATATCCAGCAATACATCCCCGCCAAGCAGAATCAACGCCCCCGCAAGAAGAAAAAGCGAAGGCAGATTTTTATTGCCGAGTCCTTTGATATACGGGTAAAGTATCACTGATAATAGAAACGCGGCGTACGAGGAAGAACATCTCGAACAAACCGCGACTTTCCCGCCAAAAATCCAAAATGAGCGTTCCTCCAGTTGATGACAGGTAGTGGAATAAAAAACATACCCGAAATCAGCGATTTTTGACCAGAATCCGCCAAAACTGTCGAAAACCGGAATTAAAAATATGAATAATGTCCATGCAATGGACACCGATAAAAAGATAATGTATATTTT
>DATMXZ010000245.1:0-2971 GCA_035561235.1 Ignavibacteria bacterium | reverse complement strand
CTGATTAATTCTTGAAATGTTTTGCTGTCGAATTAATCATTTAATCGTCGAATATTTATGCATAAAGAACCCGAAGTAAATTTATCTCTTGCTAAAGAACTTGGGCTTACTAAAGAAGAGTACGAAAGAATACTCGATATTTTAAAACGCACACCCACTTACACCGAACTCGGCGTCTTCTCCGTGATGTGGAGCGAACATTGCTCTTACAAGAACTCAATCCTTCAGATTAAAACACTGCCGAGAAGCGGAGGAAGACTTCTCGTTTCGGCAGGTGAAGAAAACGCAGGTCTCGTGGATATCGGAGACGGTCTGGCGGTCGCATTCAAGATTGAGTCGCACAATCACCCTTCTGCCGTAGAACCTTATCAGGGAGCCGCTACGGGTATCGGAGGCATACTGCGTGATATTTTCACTATGGGAGCGAGACCTATCGCAGCGCTGAACTCCCTCCGCTTCGGTAAAATTAAGGGCAACGAAAGCGAGTCTCTCGATGAAAGAAGCAGGTTTTTATTTAAGAATGTCGTGAAGGGAATCGGCGATTACGGGAATTGCTTCGGCGTTCCTACAGTCAGCGGTGAAATTTATTTCGAAGAGTGTTATCACGATAATCCGCTCGTGAACGCGATGGCTGTGGGAATCGTGAAACACGATGAAACCGCCTCGGCTACTGCTAAAGGCGAGGGTAATCCGGTTTTCATCGTCGGGTCATCGACGGGAAAAGACGGCATTCACGGCGCTACTTTCGCTTCCGAAGAAATTTCCGAAGCGTCAGAATCGAAAAGACCCAGCGTGCAGGTCGGAGACCCGTTTACGGAAAAACTCCTTCTCGAAGCCTCTCTTGAAGTCATCAGGTCGGGAGCGCTCGTTGGAATTCAGGATATGGGCGCCGCGGGAATAACCTGTTCCTCAAGCGAAATGAGCGCTAAAGGCAAATGCGGAATGGAAATTAATCTTGACCTCGTTCCGCTCAGAGACAAGGATACTTCAGCCTATGAAATAATGCTGTCCGAATCACAGGAGAGAATGCTGATTGTCGGTAAAAAAGGAAAAGAAAAAATTATTCACGATATCTTCAGTAAATGGGACCTGAATTGCGTAGAGGTCGGTAAGGTTATAAAGGAAAATCTCATACGCATTTATTACAAAGGAAAACTCGAGGCTGAAATTCCCGCCGACGTTCTCGTTCTCGGCGGCGGCGCTCCGGTTTACATAAGGGATATGAAAAGACCCGATTATCTTGACAAAGTGAAAACTCTCGACTTGAATACGCTTAAAGAACCCGAAGACTATAACGATACAATTCTTAACTTGCTTTCCGCACCAAATATTACAAACAAGCGCTGGGTTTATGAGCAATACGATACTCAGGTGCGCACGAATACTGCGATAATGCCCGGAGGCGATGCTTCTGTTGTAAGAATAAAGAAAACTAACAAGGCTCTATCTATGAAAACCGACTGCAACAGCAAGTACTGCTACCTCGATCCGTATAAGGGCGGAATGATAGCAGTTGCCGAAAGCGCCAGAAACGTCGTGTGCACGGGCGCTCAGCCGCTTGCGATAACGAACTGCCTTAACTTCGGCAATCCTTACAATCCCGGGATGTACTATCAGTTCGCAGAGTGCATCAGAGGTATGGGAGATGCCTGCAGAGTATTCGGCACACCTGTCACGGGCGGTAATGTTAGTTTTTACAACCTGTCGAAGGATTATGCGGTGTTCCCCACTCCGACTATTGGAATGATTGGACTTATTGAAAACGTTGACTCAATGCTCACTGCTTATTTTAAAAATGATGGAGATGTTGTATTTGTTATCGGAGCGGACAATTCCGAAATCGGAGGCAGCGAATACCTCAGCATTATACACGGTTTGATTCAAGGCGAATGTCCCGATGTGAACCTTACAAAAGAAAAACTGATTAATGATGCGATACTCGAATTGAACGGAATGAAACTTCTTAAATCCGCTCACGACGTATCCGACGGCGGAATAGGAATCGCTCTCGCGGAATGCTGCGTGATGAACAGGGATGCGAATATCGGATGTTCCGTGAAATTAAATTATAAAGACCGTTTCGATTATTCCCTGTTCAGTGAATCGCAGGGAAGAATAATCGTGTCCGTCGATAAAAAGAACTGCGAAAGAGTTGCCCGCTTGCTTTCGGATAAAAGAATTCCGTTCGAAGAAATCGGCGTAACCGGCGGTAAGGAACTTGTCATTAATGATAAAATAAGACTCGGGTTGAATGTTATTTCGGACGGGTATTACGATTCAATTCACAGGATAATGGAAGGAGATTCGGAATAATTGAATATTACGGCAAAGTCATTCATTATTTTGATATCTCTTACTGTCTCCCTCATTTTGACGGGATGTATTGCCTCTCCCCGCCATCCGAAGTACGAAGACGATGACGAATCCGATACTGTTTCGGTCTCTGAATATGAAAACGAATCCGAGGAAAACGGAAATCTAATCATTAAAACCGCCCTTATTGAGCGGAAAAACGAAATGTACTCGCCTGATGCCGATACGACGTATCTTTACTGGCTCAGGAATAAACCTGTACTTCTCCGCAAAACAACGAAATGCAATATTTTCGCTCTTAACACATTATATAAGGCGGGATTCAAAACTCCGAAAACCAACGCGCTTTCGAGAGACCTGTACAACGAATCCTTGTTCGAGGATATAATTCCCGTTGTCCGTTTAAAAAGTCTCGAGGATATACGAAAAGGCGACCTCGTAGTATGGAAATATCACGTCATCATATTCGAGTCACTCGTTTACATTAAGGATGACCCTTACGCGAAGGCGATTTGGGCGGGAACATCTAAAAGAGACGACGGGAAAAAAGTAATGAACAACGTCATGCGGGGCAATTATCCCTTGAAAGGAAGTTACATTGTTAGGCGGCCTGAACGCAGGTAAGCAGTTGTTTCAAAGGAAATTAGACATTTAAAAT
>DATMXZ010000244.1:0-4512 GCA_035561235.1 Ignavibacteria bacterium | reverse complement strand
TAATAATAAAGGAAATAAAAAACTGGGAGAATTTTTTATTGAAGTTTTTAAAAGACATATTCATCAGCGATAAAACAATTTTCGTTTTCATAAAATACCTGATTGTTTTTTCGCTTTTTTTTATCACGATTGCTGTGGCGGCAATCCTGAGTATAATATCAGTTGAGAGTAATCCGTTCTTCTATGCTAATTTTTAAAAACCGGATATCTTTTTGATGTGATCTCTACCCGTAATCATTAAAAAAATTCTTTTTGCTGTAATCAGATAGCAAATTTGTCATTCTCCGGAAATCTCCCCGAAGATTTTTCTCTCTAATCCTTCACGCAGCGGACAGATAGGCCGAAATCCTTCGCGTAGTTCGGACGGTAAACGTCGGGAATGCTGCCTATCACGTTGCGGAACCAGACGAGTTCAGAATTGAATTCCGTTGTTGTCCAGAATATCGCGTTCTTACCCTTGTTGCTGAAATATCCGTCGTGCGTGCGGTATCCGCCGGGCAGCGCGTTGAATCCCGAACTGTTGTCGCCGCTGTAATTTTCTATCCAGCCTGTTGTGCTCTTAAGTTTCGGTCCGCAGGTCGCCGCCCCTCCAAGGAAATCCGTGAGAACCGTCCACTCAGCGTCCGACGGTACGTGCCATCCTTCGGGAGCCAGTCCCCGAGGGTCGTTCACCGCGTACCAGTTGTATATCTTTCCCGTGCCGCTTCCCGCGTCGTTGTCGTAATAACACCACGCGCCGGTCGTAAGATTGTCCCACTCTTCCTTGTCCTGCACCTGCGGTATCGCGTCGCCGTTGCGGTAATGCTCTACGTTCAGGTTCTCAGACATCCAAACCTGCTTGCCTATCTTTACCGTCTGATAAACGTTCCCGTCGTAATCAGTTACCTGCGAAAACGACTGACCCGCGAAGAATATAATTATAAATATTCCGATGAATAAAATTCCGGAAATGAAATTCAGTCTCTTCATTTTTCAGCCTCCTGTTAAAATAAGTTTAAGTGTTTCCCGTTTTATCTTTTTATTGCCGCTATCTCTTTTACCGCGTTTATCGCCGTGTCAATGTGCTCTTCAGTATTGAAAGGTCCTATGCTTAACCGCACCGCGCCGTGTATCTTGTCCGTTCCTAAAACCTGATGGACTTTCGGCGCGCAGTGAAGTCCCGTGCGGCAGGCGACGTTGTAATCTATGTCGAGCATCGTCCCGACGTCTCCCGCATCAAATCCCTTTATGTTGAAGCAAAGTATCGGATTGTGATTACCGTCCCCTTCCGCGCAGTATGTAATCACGTTCTCGGTTTCCTGTATTCCCTTCCGCAGTTTACTGAACAGCGCCATTTCCCTGCCGTGAAGGTTTTCCATCCCGTTCGACTGAATCCATTTTACGCCCGCGTTAAGTCCCGCCACGCCGACGAGATTCAGCGTGCCGCATTCAAGCCTGTAAGGAAATTCCTCAAGATGAGTCTCCTGCGCCGAGCGGACGCCCGTGCCTCCGAAACGCGTGTATTTCACAGGCACGTTTTCCATTACATATGAACCGCCGATTCCCGTAGGTCCAAGAAGACATTTATGCCCCGTAAAAATCAGCGCGTCTATTCCCATCGCCTTCATGTCGATAGGTATAGTTCCCGCGCTTTGCGTGCTGTCAACTACAAATAAAACTCCCGCTTCCTTGCATATCTTTCCTATTTCAGCAACAGGTTGTATCGTTCCTATGACGTTCGAACAGTGATTCACTACCACCATCTTCGTGTTCTTCCGTATCGCCTTTTTTATATCGTCGGGATTAATGTATCCTTTTTCGTCAAACGTTATGCGCGAGACCTGTATTATACCGTTCATTTCGAGGTGATGCAGGGGTCGAAGCACGGAGTTGTGCTCTAACATCGTCGTAATCACGTGGTCGCCCTTTTCCGCGAGCCCTTGTAATACCATGTTGAGCGAATCGCTGGCGTTGTAACTGAACGTCAGCCTGTTAATGTCGCTTCCCGCATTGAAGAATTCCGTCAGCAGCCTGCGCGTGTTCATTACTATCTCTTCCGCTTCAAGAGCCGCGTCGAATCCCGACCTTCCGGGATTTACTCCGTGCTCCCTGTAAAAACTGTCCATGAATTTATACACCGCGTCGGGTTTCGGATAAGTTGTCGCTGAATTGTCAAGATATATTAAATCATTCATATGTGTTTGATTGCTTATAAAATTAAATTGCCTGTTTTTTAATCCGGTATTATAGCATCGGCGACAATCTCGGCGAGTGTCTTGATTTGAACGCCGAGTTTGAACTTGTTGTCTATCTGCATTAACTGGTCAACGCAGTTGTGGCACGGCGTCACGACAACGGATGCGCCCGTCTTTCGAATTTGCTCCGCCTTTATCTCCGCTATTTTCATCCTGCGCTCGTTGTACTCGCTCATCGCAAGTTGCCCGCCTCCGCCTCCGCAGCAGAAGTTTTCAGTTCCGAAAGGCGTCATCTCGACAAACCTGCTCGCCGCGTGCTTGAGCACGTAACGCTGCTGCTCTATCACGCCCCCTTCCCTTACCAGATTGCACGGGTCGTGAAGCGTAATCAGTTCCTTGTTAATGCTTTTATCAAGTTTCAGCCTTCCCTGCGAAATATATTCCGCAAGAAGTTCGACCGAGGTAATCACTTCAAAAGGATATTCCTTCCGAAGATAATTCGGGCCCTCCCAGCGGAATGCCCGCGACCCGTGCCCGCATTCTGCAAGCACACACCGCTTCGCGTTTAATTTCATAACCTCGTCGTATAATCTCTGCGCGATTGTCTTTGCCTCCTTGTCATTTGACGTGTAATAAGCGTAGTTCGTAACGTCGTACATCGAAGTTGATAAAGTCCATTTTTCCTTTGCCGCGTGGAATATCTTCGCCATCGCGGAAATCGAAAGAGGAAAAAATTTCGGCTCGCGCGGATTCAAAGTGTAAAGTATGTTCACATCAGGCACGTTAAGTGGTATCGATGCCTGAGGGTCGTTTACTTCGTCCCTCAGTTCGTCTTCAAGCCACGATAACGTATCCTCGAATTCTTCAAGCGGAATTCCCATGTTGTTGCCCGTCTCGAGGGCTGTGTTTACTGTCGATTGAAGAGTCGCGGGTATCAGGTTCATCTCCGAAAGCATCCTTCTTCCCTCTCGCACGAGATATGATATGTCAATTCCTATCGAACAGTGCTTCGTGCATCTGCCGCATAACGTGCAGGCGCCGAATAACTGGTCGATCATTTCTTCGACTGTGGCGTCATCCAGTTCCCTCGCGCCCGTAAGTTTCGGGAAATGCTTTCCCGTGAACGTGCAATACCGCCTGTATATGGAAGATATCAGGTCAACTTTGTTCGCGGGAATAAACCGTTCGTCTTTTGTCGTGAGATAATATATGCAACTCTCAGCGCATAACCCGCAATGTACGCAGCTGTTCAGGTATGTTACAAGTTTGCTGTCCTTCGGTTCGATAAGAACCCTGAGCGCCTTGTTAATGTTTTCATTGTCCTGTTTCATTTAACCTGCCCGTTAGTTTTTAAAGGCCAGATCCCGCGCCATCCGTAAAAAAATCCGAGATGATAACGAGCCGCGAAAAAATATAACGAATGCTTGAGTTTGCCGAGAGGCAGGTACAGAAATAACACGACCGCGAATATGAAATAGTATGCCGCGTATGCTCCGTTAAGAAGCGCGGCAAGTGTCATTATTTGAAATCCCGAAACAAGCAGATTCGATACGTAGTCGTCCGCGTTCGAAAGATAACGCATCTTCTGAAGCGAGACCCTTTTTATGAATATGCCCAATCCGCTTAATCCGGAAACTGCCAGTACACAAACTAAAATCCATTTCACGGCATCCGTGAGACCCGCGTCAAAGAGCATAAAAAAGTAAAGAGCAAAACATATGAACGTGCCCGTGTGATAAAGCAGCCCTGCCGTATATGTCGGCAAATGCAAGTATGCCGATTCCTTGCTCGTGGGACTCATCGCTCCCGTAAATGAGTATGTTACAGCCGCTTTAATACTGCCTCTCTTGTGTGAATAATCCTTCGGCGGTCCAAGTCGAATAAGCCTTATCAGGTGATAGGTCAGTATTCCGCAGCAAATCAGAAAAGCCGCCAGTGATATAGTCTTGTACAGTATCATTGTATTTTTATTATGCTAAACACATCCGTCGGGTTTCGGTAATCCGGCCACACGGCAAGCGCCGCGAGCGGGTCCGAGCGGAAATAACTGATATATTTCTTTCAGTTTTACTCCCGTTATCTGACATATAGACCTTACCATTGGAGCCATTCCTTTTTCTTCCCAGTTCTTACGGATAAAATTTACGATTGCCCAGTGTTTTTCGGTCATTTCTTCTATACCGTCATACTTTGCAAATAATTTCGCCACTTCTTCATTCCAGATGTACGGGTCCTGCAGAAATCCGTCGCCGTCTACCTGAAACTCTTTTCCGTCTATTTCCATATTGCGGTTGATTTGTAGGGTTTTATAAATTGGTAGATTCAATAACTTATAAAT
>DATMXZ010000243.1:0-4793 GCA_035561235.1 Ignavibacteria bacterium | reverse complement strand
CAACAAAATAAACGTTAAAAAAATTATATTCTTGCAGGAAGAAGACGAATATGACTTCATAGAAGAACCGGACGAAATTGATCCCGATGCAGAGGCGAATAAGGTCAAATTCAGGATTAGCGTTGTTATAACTACGGCTTTCGTGTCTGTTCTGTGGTTAGTTAAGATTTTCGAGCATTACACGAAAACGGATTTGAGTTTCCTCGGCGTATATCCGATGAAGGCGGCGGGACTGGTTGGAATACTCACTGCTCCGCTCATACACGGCGATTTCTCGCATCTTGCGTCGAACAGCATAACGCTTTTTGTACTTATGATTTTTCTGTTTTACGCTTACATAAATTCTTCGCTGAGGGTTTTCATGATTATTTATTTCCTGCCAAACGTGATTGTCTGGTTTCTCGCCCGCCCCGCTTATCACATCGGAGCGAGCGGAGTGGTTTACGGAATACTCGCGTTCCTTTTCTTTGTAGGACTCGTCAGACGAGACACGAGGTCTGTAGGTCTGTCGCTCCTCGTGACTTTTCTCTACGGCGGACTTGTCTGGGGAATACTGCCGTATGACCCCGCCGTGTCTTATGAAGCGCATATCTCAGGCGCCGCGGTCGGAATACTGTGCGCGATTCTCTTCAGGAATACCGACCCGAAACCTCCGAAATACGAATGGGAAGAGGATGAGACGATTAACAGTTAACAGTTAGCAGTTTACAGTTAGCAGTTAACATTTAACCGTTGTTTGTAATCCCGCCTTTTGTTGCGGAGTAAGAATAATCAAGACAACATTATCTTCAATCTCTTTTTGTAACCCCGCCTTTTAAGGTGGGGTGAAAGATGAACTTGGCAAGAGGACTTTAGTCCTCAATAAAAAATTTTCAGACTACAGCCCGTTTTTTATTGCTAACTGCTAAATGTTAAATGTTAAATGTTAACTGAATGAAGTTTTTCTTCTGAAAGCAAACAGTGTCAGATAATACTCCGCTGCAACCAGAAGCGCGCCGCCGATAATAATAATCATCCATATCGTTGTCCGGTTGATTTCGAACTGCAATCCGAGCATATGCTTGATTTCATTCGGTGTATTCTTATGATTCACCGCTAGCGCTGCGGAGGCGGCGCAGAACGCGGCCAGAACAAATGACGAAACCGCGGCGGAGCATACACCCGATTTTCTTTTCTGCTTATCTTCTTGCCTTAGATAACCCGCACGCAGGGCGCAGTATCTCCCCGCGAGTAATCCCATCACAGCGTTGAATACGGGAACACCCATGAAAAAACCGTATATGCACACGGAATAAAACAGGAATACGAAAAGCGGAAAAATCAGATTCATGTCGAAAACATTTTTCATGATTCTCTTCAGATATAACGCGTCGAAAACCAGACCGAGAAGAATCCCTGAAAAAGCAAAAATGAAAATGTATTTTTCAGGAATTATTTTTATAGTGCTCCACCAAAATGCCAGAAATAGAAACACAGGCATTACGCCGCCGTATATAATGGTAAATATTACTCTATCAATCCTGTTCATTTTCTTATATCACTTGTTTTCCCATTCTAATGAATGGAATTAGTATTTTTGTTCATGTCTTTCCCATTATCTCTTTTCGGAAGTATCTAATTACTAATTACTCTCTGTATTTCCTTCTTCGCCAACTTGTCGGCAAGTTCGTTCCAGTAAACTCCCGTATGACTCTCGATCTTTACCCAGTCGATATCAATCTTCACGTCCTTCATGAAGTTCTGGTAGTACTGCGTTATGAAGATTTTCGCGCGCCAGATTCCTTTCGCCCAGTATTTCAACCCGTTGTAATCGTAGTACAGGCGGAGTTTTTTTATCTTATTATTGCGGCAGTATTTGATTGTTTCGATGACGGCTTTTATTTCGCCCGCTATCTGGTGAGAGTTCTTAATGCCCGTTGTATCTACAAGTCCCGATAATTCGGCGATTATCTCCCCGTCCTTTCTTATTATGGACGCCCACGATGTGACTTCGCTGAAATATGAACCGTCAACATCGGCTTCGTATCCCTTATCGGCATATACACTGTCTTTAATTGATTTCTTCTTTTTTGATTCCCAAAGGCTTGAGATTTCATGCGCGGTATTTTCGTCCTTAATTTCCTTCAGTGTAATCTTGTACGCGTCTTTTGAAGGACTGTAATATACGCACACGTTTCCCTTATCCTCAACCGCTACTTTCACAGAGTATTCCCGGAACGTATCTTCGTCTATTGATGCCCTGTAACCTTTCTTAAGAAGTTTTTCCATCAGAAGGAGCGCGCCCTTCTCGAGTTTTTCTTGATTTCCGGATGATTGAGGTTTCTGCATTTATAAAATTATTTAATATTTCTGTTTGCCGCTGCTTGACCCTCTTGTAATAAAATGCATCAGTAACTTGTCTCGTCAAGTTTAACTTTTCCCTTGTACACCTTATGTATGATGTACGTGTACGCGACAACGAATGGCATTCCGATTATTGCGATAATAAGCATTACCATCAGTGTCTTCTGCGAAGACGCGGCGTTGTAAACCGTAAGGCTGTTTTCGGGATTCGGTACCGATGCGACTATGTTCGGAAATATGCCTATTGCGAACAATACAAGAAGCAGTGCGATGCTTGACGCGGAAGATAGAAACGCCCTGAACTCCCTGCCCTTGTGGATTTCCCTCGGTATGTTCGCAATCGCTAACATGTTCAGTATTGCTATTAAGAACAAATACGGATATTCCTTGAAATGCGCTGCCATCGAAGGATAATAAATCAGCGTCGTCATCGTTGACGTTACGAAACAAATCACAAAAAATATAATCGTGTTGTTTACCCACGAACGTGCCTTTTCCTGAAGCGCGCCTTCCGTTTTCATTACAAGGTATATCGCTCCGTGCATCATGAAGAGCGCGACAGTCGTGATTCCGATTAGAAGCGAATATGGATTGAGAAGTCCGATGAAAGTGCCGGCGAATTCCTTATCGTGACCAAGCGGAATACCCGCGATTATATTTCCCAGCGCCGTTCCCATCAGCAGCGCGATTATAATGCTGGAAACGCTGAATGCCTTGTCCCATGCCGAACGCCAGCGTGGACTTTCCTGCTTGCTCCTGAACTCGATTGCGACCGCCCTGAATATAAGCACGAAAAGCAACAGCATGAATGCGGTATAAAAACCCGAAAATACCGTCGCGTAAACGTCGGGAAACGCCGCAAAGAGCGCACCGCCGCCAGTTACAAGCCAGACTTCATTCCCGTCCCAGACGGGTCCGATTGAATTAAGCGTTATGCGCCGCTCCTCGTCCGTCTTTGTCAGCAGATGCAACGCTCCGACTCCAAGGTCGAATCCGTCAAGTATAGCGTATCCCGTCAGAAGCACTCCGATTAGTCCGAACCAGATTATATTCAATTCCATATCAGTTATTTGTTTTTTTCAAAAATTAATTTCTGCTCGGAATAAACCGAATCGCTGTCCGACGACTCTTCAGGACCGTGCTTGATTTTCCTGTCTAACAGAAAAAGAAAAAGCACGAAGAGCAGAGCGTAAATAATCGTGAATAGTATCAATGAGAACAACACCTCGCCCGATGTTACCGATTTTGAAAAAGCGTCCTTCGTCCGGAGCAGATTGTAAACTATCCAGGGCTGCCTTCCGACTTCCGCCGATATCCATCCTAACTGGTTCGCTGCCTGCGGCAGTAAAACAGATACGACAAGTATCTTCATCATTAGTTTCGATTTGAACAGCCGCTCCTTTCGAAGAAGTGCTAACGAAAGAAAACTCAGCCCGATCAAAGTCATTCCTATTGCAACCATTAAATGATACGACTGGAAAACAATGTTAACGGGCGGACGATCCTCCGGTTTGAACTCGTTAAGACCTTTCAGCGGAGTCTGTACATCACCGTAAACAAGATAACTAAGCATTCCGGGAACGGCGATTCCGAAATTCACTTTCTGCTGGCTGTCGTTCACCCATCCGAATAAGTATAGCGGAGCGGATTTCGTTTCGTAATGCCCCTCAAAAGCGGCGAGTTTTGCCGGCTGGGTTTTGCTTATACCGACGGCGCTCTGATGCCCGGTGAACAACTGGAACAGCGACGCGAACACCGCGAGAGACAACGCTATTTTCATCGACTTCTTTCCGAAATCGACGTGCCTGTTCTTGAGTATGTAAAAAGCAGAAACGCTTAAAACAAGAAACGCTCCCGCGAGCCACGCTCCCGAAAGCGTGTGCAGAAGCCTGTCAACAGAAGAAGGATTGAATACCATCGCCCAGAAGTCCGTGATTTCCGCGCGCATCACGCCGTTGTTGTTCTGCAGATGATATCCCGCAGGAGTTTGCTGCCACGAATTCGCGACTACAATCCATACGGCGCTTAGCATAGAGCCGAATGAAACCATTATAGTCGAGAAGAAATGCATTTTCGGTGACACCCGCTTCCATCCGAAAACCAGTATCGCGAGAAAACCCGATTCGAGAAAGAATGCGAACACTCCCTCCGCCGCGAGCGCGCTTCCGAACACGTCGCCCACGAAACGCGAATACGTCGCCCAGTTCGTACCGAACTCGAATTCCATTACTATTCCCGTCGCTACTCCCATCGCGAAAATTAATGAGAATATCTTTATCCAGAACCGCGTTATGTTCTCGTAAATCTTCTGCTTCGTTTTGATGTACATTCCTTCCATCACCACGAGAAGCACGCCCAGACCTATGCTGAGCGGCGGGTATATGTAATGAAACGCGATTGTAAAAGCGAACTGAATCCTTGATAATAATTCTGTGTCCATAATATTATAA
>DATMXZ010000242.1:0-16758 GCA_035561235.1 Ignavibacteria bacterium | reverse complement strand
GAATCAGCCCGCGTAGCGGGCAGCATCTTGGTAGAAAAAAGAACACAGGTACGTTCATCCCGCGTAGCGGGCGGCATCTTGGTAGAAAGATAGGTAAATGCTGTTCAGCCCGCGCAGCGGGCGGCACCTTGGCAAATCCATAAAAGAAAATCCCCGATTCATTAAATCTCCTTACCCCTGTCCTCCCTTTATCCTTTAAATCCTTGAATTATTTTCATAATTTCATCAACTAATTATGGCAAAAACGAAGATTAATAAAAGCACGGTCGAAAAAACCGCAAGCATCGAGCCTTTAATCGATAAGTACTTCTGGCTCGTTATTCCCGTTCTCGCAATCGTTTATTTTATATCGAGCAGGTATTCTACAGGTTTCTATCAGGATGACGAAGTAGCGCAGTATATTAATATGCTCGACTTCTGGAAAAATCCCTGGGCGATTCTCGGAAACGCCCCGAAGCCGGGCTACAAAATCCTGATGGTGCTGCCCGCTTTGATAAGTTATGACGCCGTCCTGCTCGTGAATTCGTTGATTGCGTCGCTGACGGTCTTTCTGACGTATAAACTCATTAAGTTGTACGGGATTAATTACGCGTTCTTCGGCGCGCTTCTGCTCGCCGCGCAGCCCGCTTTCTTCGATATCTCTTTCCGCTCCTATCCCGAAATATTTACGGGTCTGCTTTTCGCCGCTTTCCTGATTCTCTACAGGAAAGAAAAATATTTCCTCTCCGGTCTCATCGTGGGCTATATTTTCACCGTGAGGCAGGAAATTGTTCTGTTCGGTCTGGTCCTTGCCATTGTGTTCCTGAAAGATAAGCGGTACAAGGAAATTGCCGCCATCGCAATCGTTCCTCTCCTGTATAATTTCCTCGGTTACCTTATGTCGGGCGACATTCTCTATGTCTGGTCGGAAATGAGAAATATTTCCGCATTCGAATATAAAATGGAGTACCCTAAGTTCTATCACTACGTTCAGGTCTATATATTTATCGCGGGTCCCGTTGCGTTCCTTCTCTTTCTTCAGGGATTCTTTTCTTTCTTCGCGGATAAGAACGGAATGAAAGAGCATTTTAGAAAATATTTTTTCCTTTATGTTATTTTCATACTCGTGCTTGCCGCCCATACCGCGACGCTTGTAACGAAATCAAACCCGGGCAACTGGAGATATATGCTTCACGCGGCTCCCGTGTGCGCAGTGTTCTGCTCGATGGGGCTTAATTGTCTCGCCGATAAAAAATACAGCAGGACGTTTTATGTTATCGCGGGCTTGTCCGTGTTCGTAACTTTCGTTTTCCTTTCGAAAGTGTCCGACGGACGCGTGCTTACTGACGTTTCCGATTTCACTAAGGTGCTTTTCCTTATCGCGGTAATCGCTGTCGCTGTTTTAATTTCCAAGAAGTCAGGCGTCGGATATTTGAATAAGGTTTCAGTTGTTCTGATTCTTGTTTCTATACTGTATATCGGAATCGATTTCAAGCCGAAAGTGCTTTCTTCCGAAAACATTACGGTCAGGAACGCCGCTGAATACATAAACACCCAGAATTTCAGGGACAGGGATTTCTACGCGAATCATCCCGTGTTTAAATTCTATTCGGCGGACTATAAGCACGACCCGTCTAAATTCCGTACTCTGAACTCGAAGAATCTTTCTGTTGCGCCGAAAGGCTCCATACTCGCCTGGGAGACGCATTACGGATACAGACCCGATTCCGTCTGGAAACTCGATACGAAACTCGAAGACCTGCAGAATAATCCGGACTACAGGCTCATCAACCAGTTTCCCGCGTCCGACAGAAGATTCGCGATGTACTTTTTTGAAAAATTGAATTAATATGTTATGAAAAAAAATTGTCTTATACTCGGAGGCGGAGGTTTCATAGGCTCGCATCTCGCGGATGCCCTGCTGAATAGGGGATACGGCGTCACGATTTTCGACAAACTGAATTTTTCAAGAAAGAACATTAATCATGTCCTCGATAAGGTAAAGATTATCGAAGGCGATTTTAATAATGAAGTGGATATAAAAGGCTCGCTCGCCGGCATGGACGTCGCGTTTCACCTCGTCAGTTCAACGCTTCCCGCGAATTCTAACGAAAATCCGATTTACGATGTCGAGTCAAATCTGGTCTCGTCTTTGAGATTCCTGAATGAGGCTCTTATTAACAAAACTTCGAAAGTCATTTTTATTTCTTCAGGCGGCACTGTTTACGGAATTCCGGAAAAAACTCCCGTTAAGGAGTCGCATCACAGAAAACCAATTTGCTCGTACGGTATAATCAAGAAAACGATAGAGGACTATCTGTTTATGTTTGAAAAACTTTACGGGCTGGATTATTCTGTCTTCAGACTTTCAAATCCCTACGGCGAAAGACAAAATCCGCTCGCTGCGCAGGGCGCGGTCGCGGTCTTTCTTAAGAAAATAATTCTCGGCGAACGGATTGAAATATGGGGCGACGGAAACATCGAAAGAGATTACATCTATATCGGTGACGCCGTGAACGCGCTCGTGAAATCGCTCGAAATGAAAACGGACGAAAGGGTTTTTAATCTCGGAAGCGGCAAGGGTCATACGCTGAATGACATTGTAAGAACTGCGGAAAAAATATCGGGCAGGAAAGCCGAAGTAAAATATCTCGAAAAAAGAAAAATCGACGTACCCGTCAGCGTTCTCGATAACACGCTGGTTTCGAAAACATTCGGCTGGAAACCCGTTACGGACTTTGAGGATGGAATAACAAAAACTTACGAATATTTAAAAAAGGAATTACTCTGAATGAATTTCCCCGATAACTCACAAATTACACTGTCGGTATTTTTCCCCGCGTATTACGACGAGCATAACATCGGTAAGGTTACAAGAAGTGCTGTGAAGATTCTCGAAGAACTTAAACTCAAAGATTACGAAATCATCATTATCGAGGACGGAAGCCCCGACAGAACAGGGGAGGTCGCGGATGAACTCGCAGGAGAATTTCCGAAGGTGCGGGTAATTCACCATGCGAAAAATTTGGGGTATGGCGCTACTCTTAAAGACGGATTCGTGAACGCGAAAATGGACTACGTTTTCTATACTGACGGAGATAACCAGTTCGACCTTGAAGAAATGAAAAAGTTCGTTGCTCTTATTCCTTTCTCGGATATCGTGGTCGGCTACAGGAAACACAAGCAGTACTCGCTTTACAGAAAATTCACATCGCTTTGTTATAACTATCTGCTGAAGGTTATCTTCGACATCCATTACTGGGACATAGACTGCGCCTTCAAACTTTTCAAAACGGATTTGTTCAGAAAGATTGAAATAAAATCAATAGACGCTTTCATCGATGCCGAGATAATGCTCAAAGCGAACCTTCTCGATTACACTGTCACCGAACTCGGAGTGCAGCACCTGCCGCGTCTCGACGGCGTTTCGACGGGCGCGAGACCGTCCGTTATCCTTAGAACGATTCGCGAAATATTCGATTATAGAAAAGAATATGCCGCCGAAATGCGTAAGAAAAAAGAACTGCAGCGCGGCTAATTGTCCCTTCTTGCCTTGATGTAATATTGTCCGCCCAAAGGAAGAAATGAAATGAACTTTTCCGTCCTGCGTAAAAATCTCAGAAAGCCCGGAAAAAATAATGTGTACTTCCTCCTGTGCTCGGGCGTGAACCCTGCGTCCTTAATAAGATTATACGACTCGTCAGGTTTCAGAAGTATCGCGTCCGTATCCCAGATGCATTCATTCACGATTCTTCTTGTAATCGGATTGTAAGGATTGTGCTCGAACAGGTAAAAAACTCCTCCCGGCTTCATAAGGCTGTATATGTTCTTCATCGAATTCAGCCTGTGCGACGGTTGTATGTGATGAAAAACACAGGACACGAAAATGACGTCGAAAAAATTCTTGTACCTGGCGCTGTTCTCTTCCGTTATGAGAAAAAATTTTACTCTTTCGTGATTCCTCTCTTCCGCCACTTCTAGACTCTTCTTCGATATGTCGCATCCGTATATTTCCGATTGTCCGAAATGCTTGTTGAAAAAATTTATGTTCATTCCGATGCCGCACCCGTATTCAAGTATGTTCTGCGGCTTCTTGCCCTCGAGCGTTTCCTTTACTATCCTTACCTTGTATTCCGCGAGATATCCCGTTTCTTCGATGAAGAATTTAAGGTCCTCCGCCATTTGCTTCTCGTAACTCTCGGCGTGCAGGTCGAAATTAACTTTCTCCGCCATGTCAGTCCTTTTTGTCCTTCGTCATGTCTTCTTCGCAGTTGTGCTTGTTCTCTGACTTCGAGATTTCCGTGTCGTAGCCGGCGGCGTTTATCGATTTAGAGATATCCTCTTTTGTGGTCCTGCCCGCGTCGTATGTAACCTTTACGGTTTTCGCTTTCGAGTCGGCGACTACCGATTTTACCCCGCTGAGTTTAATCACTTCGTCGGATATTGTCTGCTCGCAGCCCGCGCAGTGCATCCCGGGACAGTTGTATTCCACGTTCTCTATCTTTTCTGTAACGGATTTCACGTCCGTCGTATTGCTTGTGTCCTGCTTCCCGCAGCCCGCCGCGAAAAGAAATGCTGTTGCAAGTAATGCAAGTACTGTCTTCTTCATATTATTAATTTATGTTTACGTATTTTAATCTTAATGAATTTATCATTACGGTTACGACGTCGCTGAACGCCATGAACATCGCCGCCAGTACGGGGCTTATCGTTATCCCGACAGGCGCCAGTATTCCCGCCGCGGCGGGTATCGTAATCGCATTGTAAAAAAATGCCCAGAAAATATTCTGCTTTATTATCGAAACCGTTCTTGATGATATGTTGATGGATTTTATGACGTTCCTTAAATCGCCTTTTACAAGAATCACGTCCGCGGATTCGATTGCGATGTCCTGACCCGTTCCGACTGCCATTCCTACGTTTGCCCTCGCAAGCGACGGAGCGTCGTTTATTCCGTCGCCTATCATCGCGACGTTGCTTCCTTCCGATTGCAGCCTCGATACAATCTTTTCCTTGTCCTCGGGCATCGTTCTGAATGAAAAGTTATCAATGCCGAGTTCGCCCGCGACTTTCTTCGTAACTTCTTCGCTGTCGCCGGAGATGAGAAATAAACCGAGATTCATTTCCTTGAACCTTGCAACCGTATCCTTCGCTTCGGGTTTTATCCTGTCCTCGAAAGTTATCGTTCCGGCAAGCGTGTTGTCTATTCTTATGAACTGTATTCCGTTGCCCTGCGATTTTATACCTTCGTCTATCGAAACGCCGTACTTCTCCATCAACGCTCTGCTCCCTATCGACACCTTCCTGTCTCCGACAATGCCCGATATGCCAAGCCCGTCTTCATTCGTTATCTTGCCGACTTTCTCGATTATCTCTATTTTGTTCTCTATGCAGTAATCCGATATTGACTTCGCGATTGGGTGATTTGAATATTTCTCGACCGAGAAAACGTATTTTAACATCTCATCGCGCGGCATATCCCCGAAAACGTTTATTTCCTTGATTTCCATTTCACCCGTTGTCAGCGTGCCCGTCTTGTCAAGACACAACGTGTCAATCTTCACGATGTTCTCAATCGATTCCACGTTGTTGAAAAGTATTCCGTTCTCCGCAGCCCTTCCCACGCCTATTACAACCGCCATAGGGGAGGCGAGCCCAAGAGCGCACGGACAAGCGATTACAAGTACCGATACCGCGTAAAGAAGAGATTCGTCGAACGGCTTGCCTATCGCGAGATACCAGATAATGAATGTTATGACTGCGATTGATACGACGACGGGAACAAAAATCGCCGATATCCTGTCCGCCAGTCGCTGTATCTTCGGTTTTGAATTCGACGCTTCCTTTACTAAACTTATGATTCTCGAAAGCGTCGTGTCCTTGCCGACTCTGAACGCGCTCATCTTTACGTACCCGTTCTTCATTAGAGTGCCGCTTATCAGCGCGTCGCCCGCTTTCTTCTCGACGGGTATGCTTTCTCCCGTCATCGCGCTTTCGTCTATAACACAGAATCCTTCGGTGATGTGCCCGTCAACCGGTATCTTGTCGCCCGATTTGACGATTACAGTGTCGTTCTGCCTTACCTTCTTGAAAGGAACGAACATTTCTTCGCCGCCGCGGATTATGCTCACGAACTTTGCCTGAAGTTCCTTCAGTTTCTTTATCGAAGTCTGTGTCTTTGACTTGAGCACCGATTCAAGATAATTTCCTATCAGTATCAGTGTTATTATCATCGATGCGGTTTCGAAATACACATCGTGCGAATTTCTTAACGCGTATATGTTAAGATGGAAGATATGATTGAACGCGATTATGCTGCTGTATATGTATGACGACAGGACTCCGATTGAAATCAACGTGTTCATGTCTGAAGTCAGATTCCTCGCCGCGTTGTACGCCCCCACGAGAAACTTTTTCCCGTTCCGGAAAACTGAAATGCTCGTGAGCGCGAACAGTATAGCCAGTCCCTTGTTCGCGGGTATTTTTAGGTCGTAAAATCCGTGATGACCGCTCATCGATATCGCCATTATGACGATTGTTAGAATTACAGAAAATATTATGTTGTTCCTGTCGTTTCTGAGTTTGTTCCTCTTCTGCTCCTCAATCTTGTCGTCATCTTCTTCCTCGATTACGTCGTAACCGAGTTTTCTTATGTCTTTGATTATGTCGCTTACTTCAATGAGATTAGGATTAAATTCAACGGACGCGACTTCCGACGTGAAGTTAACGTTTACGTTGTGGATTCCGTTTAGTTTCTCGAGGTAAG
Organism: Ignavibacteria bacterium; assembly: GCA_035561235.1. Lineage (GTDB taxonomy): Bacteria > Bacteroidota > Ignavibacteria > Tepidaquicellales > Tepidaquicellaceae > CAIKZJ01. The sequence continues at coordinate 10,013 of DATMXZ010000242.1, read as the reverse complement.
TCTTGATGCTGTTAGCGCAGTTCACGCATTCCATACCTGCCACATCGAGTTCTATTTCTTCAAAGTTTTCGGGTCTCTTCTTTCTGTCTGCCAATTCTCATTGCTTTAATTTATCAGCCGTCAATGCGGCTCTCCTATTCTCTAAAACATCGTGCACTCGAATAATGTTCGCCCCGTTGAGTATGCCCGTAACGTTCGCCGCGACCGTTCCCGCGAGCCTTTCCTGAGGATTGGATTCGTAAATTTCATTTATAAAACGTTTGCGCGAAAGTCCGAGAAGTATCGGAAAGCCGAGTGGCTTGAGCCTGTGAAGGCTCTTTATTATTTCGATGTTATGGCTGAATGTCTTGCCGAATCCGATTCCCGGGTCGATAATTATTTGCCCGATGCCCGCTTCCTTGGCGATGCTTGCGGACTTCTTGAGATATTCGGAAATTTCTTCCATCACGTCCGAATAAACCGGATTGTCCTGCATCATTTTCGGAGTGCCCTTTATGTGCATCAGTATGCAGGATGCATTGTGCTTTTTCGTTATCTCCGGAAGTTTTTCGTCGAACTGAAATCCGCTTATGTCGTTCACTATTACGGCGCCCGCTTTCAGCGCTTCGTCAGCGACCTGATGTTTGTATGTGTCGATTGATATCGGTATGTCGACGTGCTTTAATATTTCTTTAATGGCGGGTACCACTCTCTCAATCTCCTCGTCCGCTGAAACGGAATCCGCGCCCGGTCTTGTTGATTCGCCGCCGATGTCTATGAAGTCCGCGCCTTCCGCTTTCATCCTCAAAGCCGCTTCGGTTATCTTTTTTAAATCCGGCTTCGAATCGAAAAACTTTCCGCCGTCCGAAAATGAATCAGGTGTGACGTTAAGTATTCCCATCACGAACGTGCGGGAGGAAAGGTCATACTCTCTATTTCCGAATTTGTACTTCAAATATCGATGCTTGAAAATTTTAACTTACATCCGCTCCGTCAGGAAGGTCACCGTCGATTCCGACGAGTTTCAACTTGCCGTCTATCTTCGCGGCGAGAAGCATTCCCTGTGATTCAAGCCCCATTAGTTTCGCGGGCTTCAGATTGTCCACTATCACTATTTTTCTGTTGAGCATATCTTCGGGAGCGTAATGCTCCGCTATGCCCGCTACTATCTGCTTTTCCTTGCCGCCGCACCTGACCTGAAGTTTCAGAAGTTTCTTGCTCTTCTCGACCTTCTCCGCTTTAAGCACGACTGCTGTTCTTAACTGTACCTTCTTGAAATCGTCAATCGTAATCAGATTGTCCTCTTCCTTCGCTTCCTCTTCCTTCGCGGCGCTTAATTCGATTTGAGGAAATAAAATCGCGTTCCCGCCGAGTTCCGTCCCCGGCTTCAGGCACGGCTTCCCGATGTTATCCCAGGCGAGATTCGATTTGCCCGCGTTAAGCACTCCGAGTATTTTTTCAGAAGTGAACGGAAGCACCGGATTTATCGCTATCGCGAGCGAATGGCAGATTTCAAGGCAATCGTTTATTATTCCTCCGCATTTCTCAGCGTCATCCTTTATTACTTTCCACGGCTCGCTGTCGTTGAAATATTTGTTCGCCGCGCGCCCGATGTTCATTATTTCGTTTAGTGCGTCGCGGAACCTGTAATTGTTCAGGCAGTCCTCGATAACCTTTTTCTGATTCTCTATGTATTTGAAAACTTCGGGACGAACCTTGCCCTTATGCTCGGGTATCTTATTCCCGAATTTGTTCTGCGCGAATACGACCGTCCTGTTTATGAAATTGCCGAGTATTGCGGCAAGTTCGTTGTTATTCTTGTTCTGCAAATCCTCCCACGAAAAGTCGGCGTCCTTGTTTTCGGGCAGGTTTGCCGCGATTGCGTAACGTATGACGTCGGGATTGTACGCATCGACGACGTCTTTCACTAGTATCCCGTGACCCTTGCTCTTCGATAGTTTCCCGCCGTCGAGATTCAGGAATTCGTTCGCGGGTACGTTCTCCGCCAGTATGTAATCGCCGTGCGCCATTATCATAGCGGGGAACACTATCGCGTGAAAAATTATGTTGTCCTTTCCGATGAAATGAACGAGTTTCGTTTTCCCGTCCTTCCAGTACGTTTCCCACTTATCGGGTGTCCCTTTTTGTTCGAACAATTCCTTCGTCGCCGATATGTAACCTATCGGCGCTTCGAACCACACGTAAATAACTTTCCCTTCGTATCCTTCGATGGGAATCTTCACGCCCCAGTCGAGGTCGCGCGTGATTGCCCTGTCCTTTAATCCTGTCTTGAACCAGCCTTCACAGTAATTTTTTACGTTCGCTTTCCAGTCCTTCTTTGTCTTTATCCACTTCTCAAGTTCAGGCTGAAATTTTTCGAGAGGGAAGTAGAAATTCACCGATTCCTTTACCACGGGCGTATCGCCCGATATTTTTGATTTCGGATTCTTCAGTTCGAGAGGCGAAAGATTGCTCCCGCAGTTCTCACACTGGTCTCCGCGCGCCTCTTCGTAGCCGCAAATCGGACACGTGCCCTCGATAAACCTGTCGGCAAGAAATCTCTTGTCCTTCTCTGAATATAACTGCTTTTCCGATTTTGTCGTGAGAAGATTCTTTTTGTACAGATTCAGGAAAAACTCCTGCGACGTTTTATGATGAATTTCGTTCGAAGTCCTCGAATAAATATCGAACGATATTCCGAGTTTTTCGAATGCGCTCTTGTTAGCATTGTGAAACCTGTCTATAATTTCTTTCGGCGTTACCTTTTCCTTCATAGCCGAAATTTCTATCGCCGTGCCGTGCTCATCCGAACCGCATATAAAAATAATGTCCTCCTTGCACAGTCTCTTGAACCTGACGTAAATATCCGCGGGCAGATAAGCCCCCGCTATATGACCGAGATGTATGTAACCGTTCGCATACGGCAAGGCCGCCGTTACCAGTAACCTTTCAAAATTTTTCATTCTTAAATATACCTAAATCACAGGTTTGTATAAATGGAAAATCGGAGTTCGTTAAACGTGAATAATCGGATAAATTAAAAGTTATTATCTGCTGAGTCTGATAATAATATCTGAATGAAGAGGATATTTTTTTATGAGTTCTTCTCTCCCCGGCATATCGAAATCCTCGTATTCAAATCCCGGCGAGACAGTACAGCCAACGAGCGCGAAAGACGACTTGTCCCTGACTTCAGCCGCGAAGTATTGACCGCTCTCAACCAGATACTGGTATCTCTCGCCTTTTGTTATGTCCCTGCCGAGCGATACGGTCTCAAGCGTGCCGTCTTTTCTTATTATGTGGATGTCCAGAACCGTTCCTTCGTAAAAATGCCAAATCTCGTCGCTCTTTAATATGTGAAAAGCAGAGTAATCATTTTCCTGAAGCAGAAAATAAATTGAAGTGTATAACGAATGCGCGTGCTTGAACCTTTCGGGCAGAGATGAAATCTCTTCCTTCGAACGGTAAACCTCAGAGAAATATCCGCCTTCGGGATGCTTCTGCAGTTTCAATGCTTTTATTATTTTTTCGGCTTCTTTGTTCAAACCAAAAGATTATTACTCGCAAATTATCAATTATTAATTACTAATTCTACTCAACAAACCTCTCCCCCTCCTCCGCTGTCGGTATCCTGCACGCGTCTCTCTTTCCGAACCATCTGTACCTGTTCCGCGCGATGATGTTATAAATGTAGTCACGTATGAACGGAGGAATTACTATGAACGCGTAAGACAGATACCATGGGAAACGCAGTCTCCGAGCGATTCGCAGCGCGGCGGATGAACGTGTGTAAATCGTCCCGCCGCTTTCCGCGAGAATCAGTGTGTCGAATGTAACAGAACTCATTCCATTCCGCTGAAGTATTTCCGCGGCGAAATCCGACTGCAGGGATGCGAATTTAAACACTTTATTCTTGTCTCTTTCCATTATGAAGTTGACGGATGAATTGCAGAAATTGCAAACTCCGTCAAATAGTATTATATCCTTTGCGGTTGTTTTCAGGTAAATTAATTTTATGTTTTAATAATGGACGGAATTATTTATTTTCATCCAACACCTAAAACAAAAAACTAAACCAAAAAGTTATGAAGACAAAAAGATTTTTCTACCTGTTAGTGGTTTTAATGATAAGTCTCGGATTTGCGGCTGGATGCGGCAAGAAGGAAGCATCGAAAGACGAAAAAGGCAAAACGGAAGGTACAAAGACTACCGGCGACATTAACTCGCCGAAACATTTGAAATATGAAATGAAGGGCGAAAAAGAAAGCGGAACGCTCGATATGTATTTCAAGGGAAAGAATGCGAAACTCGAAATCGTTTCCAAAGAAGCGCAGCAGGATATGAACTCGGTTATGTACGTAAAGGACGGCACGATGTATATGGTCCTCGATATGGCGGGAAAGAAAATGGGTATGAAAATGGATGTCTCGAAAGACGAAGAATTCAACAAGGAATTCGGTAAACTTTTTGACGTGAAAGATAAATTGAAAGATTATACCAAGGGTTCGACGGAAGAAATTCTCGGATATAAATGCGACGTCTATTCAAAGGGCGAAGAAAAAATCTGGGTGTATAACGATATGGCTGCCCTTAAGTTTACAGACGGAAAGACCACTATGACAGCGACGGCTTTCGACCCCGACGCGAAAATCGCGGAAGACTTTTTCGATCCTCCAAAAGATATTGAATTCCAGAGCATGGATGACCTGAAGAATCTCGGTAAATAGCAAAAACGAATGAATTTTTAAGGGGTTCGGGCTGATGCCCGAATCCCTTTTTTATTGAAAAATTCATTGAGAAAAACCTCAAAATTTCGTATTTTACTATGATTCGGGGCTATAGCTCATTTGGTAGAGCGCTTCGTTCGCAACGAAGAGGTGACGGGTTCGACTCCCGTTAGCTCCACAAAATTTCCCGTGACAACGCGGGATTTTTAATTTGATTTCACGATTAAAATTTATTGAAGTAAATGCCCAACGAAAAAATTATTCCCGTCAATATTGAAGACGAACTGAAAACGTCCTACATAGATTACTCGATGTCCGTTATTGTTTCAAGAGCCCTTCCCGACGTGCGCGACGGTTTTAAACCCGTTCACAGACGCGTGCTCTTCGGTATGAGCGAACTCGGACTGGCTTCGAATAAACCTTATAAAAAATCCGCGAGAATCGTCGGTGAAGTCCTCGGTAAATATCACCCGCACGGCGACAGCGCCGTCTATTATACGATGGTGAGAATGGCTCAGGATTATTCGCTGCGTTATACGCTCGTTGACGGTCAGGGAAATTTCGGCTCGATTGACGGAGACTCGCCCGCTGCTATGCGTTATACGGAAGCGAGATTGTCGAAGATTGCCGAAACTATGCTTCAGGATATTGATAAGAATACGGTTGAATTTATACCGAACTTCGACGAAACACTTAAAGAACCTTCGGTCCTTCCCTCCGTTCTTCCGAACCTTCTCGTGAACGGCTCTAACGGCATCGCTGTCGGTATGGCGACGAATATCGCTCCTCATAACCTTACTGAAATTTGCGACGGCTTGATTTTCCTTCTTAAAAATCCCGATGCGACTGTTAAGAAACTGATGAAATATGTTACCGCTCCTGATTTTCCGACAGGCGGTATTATTTACGGCTATGAGCCTGTTATCGAAGCGTATGAAACAGGACGCGGAAAACTGATTCTTCAGGCAAAAGCGTCCATAGAACCCGATAGAAACGGAAAACAGAATATTGTAATTACCGAATTGCCGTATCAGGTAAATAAAGCATCGCTTATTGAAACTATAGCGCAACTCGTAAGGGATAAGAAGATTGAAGACATCGCGTCGATTAACGATGAAAGCGACAGGGACGGTATGAGGATTGTAATCGGTCTCAAACGTGACGCCAATCAGAACGTTATAATGAACAACCTCTACAAGCACACCCAGATGAGGGTTACTTTCGGCATTATTAATCTCGCGCTCGTTGACGGCGTTCCCAGAGTCCTCACGCTCAAGGATATGATGACCCATTTTATTAAACACAGACTCGATGTGATTGTCAAACGAACGAAATTCGAACTGGACGCGGCGGAAAAGCGGGCTCACATTCTCGAAGGTTATATTATTGCTCTCGATAACATCGACGAGATTATTAAACTCATCAAAAAATCAAAAGATACTCCCACCGCAAAAGAAGGACTGATGAAGAAATTCAAACTCTCGGAACTTCAGGCTGTGGCGATTCTCGAGATGAGACTGCAGAGACTCACTGGACTCGAAAGAAAGAAAATAGAAGAAGAGTACAAGGAATTATTAAAAACAATAGAAAGACTCAAAAGAATACTCGCAAGCGAAGACCTTAGAAAAGAAATAATCGCGAACGACCTTAAAGGACTTAAAGAAAAATACGGAGACGAAAGAAGAACCGCGATAATTCACGACGTGAAGAAAATGTCCGACGATGAAATGCTCAAGGAACTCATCAAGGAAGAAGACGTCGTAATTACAATCTCGAACAAGGGTTTCATAAAAAGAATCCCTGTCTCTTCCTATAAGTCGCAGGGCAGAGGCGGAAGGGGAATTACCGCAGCCACTACCGGCAGCAGCGAAGAGGATTTCATCGAGCATATGTTCATCGGCTCCACGCACCAGTACATAATGTTCTTTACCGATAAGGGGAAATGCTACTGGCTAAAGGTATATGATATTCCCGAAGGTTCAAGGGCCTCGCGCGGTAAATCAATTCTTAACCTGATTGAGAAGGAAAAAGACGAGAACATTTCTGCGTTCCTTATGGTTAAGGACTTCAAGGAAGAACTGTACGTGACGATGATTACCAAACTCGGCGTCATTAAGAAAACTAAACTTGACGCGTATTCGAACATAAGAAGAAACGGAATTAACGCGATTAACATCGTCGACGGCGACGCTTTGGTCGAAGTGAGACTTACTAACGGTCATCAGGAAATCGTAATCGGCACCCATAACGGTCTCGCAATCAGGTTCAATGAATCTCAGGTGCGCGAGATGGGAAGAACTGCGACGGGCGTGCGCGGTGTTAAACTCGCGAAAGGCGATTTCGTTGTCGGTATGATTGCGGTAGTGCGCGCGAGCGCGACTATACTCGTAGTCACCGAAAAAGGATTCGGCAAGAGAAGCGACCTCAGTGATTACAGAATAACGAACAGAGGCGGTAAGGGCGTCATTACGGTTAAAACTACCGATAAGGTCGGGAAACTGATTTCAATTAAAGAAGTAACCGATACGGACGACCTTATGATTATTACTACACGCGGCATTTTGATAAGACAAAAAATGAAAGACATACGCGTTATGGGACGAAATGCGCAGGGTGTCAAGTTAATCAGGATTAGCGAGAATGACAGAATTTCCGCGGTTGCGCGCATTGCCGAAGATGATAAGGAAAACGGCAACGGCAACGGTCAAAGCCAGGAAAAACTTTTCGAGAAATGAAATACATAGACCTTAGAAGCGATACCGTTACGAAACCTTCCAGAGCGATGCGGGAGGCGATTCTGAACGCTGAAGTCGGCGATGACGTGTTCGGCGAAGACCCTACGGTTAACAGGCTTCAGAATAAATGCGCGGAATTATCAGGCAAGGAAAAAGCGCTCTTCGTCCCGACGGGATGTATGGGAAATCAACTCGCCGTTAAATCTCATACGATTCAGGGCGACGAGGTTATCTGCGAAGCCGAAGCGCATATATTCAACTATGAAACATCCGCCCCTGCGATTATTTCAAACGTGCAGATGGTCACTATTCCCGGCAGGAACGGCGTTATGCGGATTGAAGACATCCAAAAACGCGTTCGGACTAAAGAATATTATTTTCCCGTCACAAGATTAATCTGCCTTGAGAACACTCACAACCGCGGTGGCGGCGCGGTTCTTCCTATCGATAATATAAAAGAGATTTCAAAGTTCGCCCGCGATAACGGAATTAAAGTTCATATGGACGGCGCAAGAATATTCAATGCTTACGTCGAAACCGGTATTACTCTGAAGGAGTACGCGTCATATTGCGACTCGATTTCGTTCTGTTTCTCAAAAGGTCTCGGAGCTCCCGCTGGCTCTATACTTTGCGGAGACACGGATTTCATCGCTCGTGCGCATAAGTGGAGAAAAATTCTCGGCGGAGGTATGAGGCAGTCGGGCATCCTTGCTGCAGCAGCCTTGTACGCTCTCGATAACAACGTGAACCGCCTGAAAGAAGACAACGATAAAGCTAAATTTTTTGCGAAGGAAATATCTTCAATATCCGACGTGATTATCGACCTCGATTCCGTTCATACCAATATGGTCCTTTTTGAAATTAATGGTATGCAGAGAAGCGATTTCCTGTCATTGATGAAACGAAAATGCTTGCTCTTCTCCGCAGGAACGACAACAAGCGTTCGCGCGGTATTCCACATGGACGTGTCGATGGACGAAGTCGTTGATGCAGTTAAAATCTTCAAATCTCTGTTCTAATCTGTGATAAATTATAGGCCCCATTCGTTTTTGAAACTAATTTGAAAACAATCCATAGGATTTGTCATTCCCGCACTCGTGAAGCAGATACACGAAGCGTAGGGAATCCAGACGAAAACAGATCTTTGATAGCAAATATTTTCCCCCTGTTGATAAATAATTGACTGTTATTCTCGATTCATAAAAATTAATATATAAAAATTTTTATAACAGCGTCATTATCGTTACAAGGGAGAATAGAAATGAAAAACTTACTTTCACTTGCGCTTATTTTTATAGTCACGATTATTTTCACGACATCCTTTTCCCAAACCCTCAAACGCGAAGTCTGCATCACCGTTGACGACCTTCCTGTCGTAACAAAGCATTTCAAGGACATCGATACTTATAATTACATCACGGATAACATCCTCTCCGCTCTTAAAAAGTACGGCATTAAATCAATCGGCGCTGTTAACGCGGGCAAACTTTATAACGGCAGAACATTTTACCCTGAACGCTATAACCTTCTGAAGAAATGGCTCGACGCAGGTCACGACCTTTCCAATCATACATTCGCCCACAAGAATTATAACACGATTTCTTTTGCAGAGTTCGTTTTGGATATTACGGACGGCGAACCGATTCTTAACGATCTCTTGAAGCCGTACGGTAAAAAGTTGAAATATTTCCGTCATCCGTTTCTCTTCCGCGGAGATACAAAAGAGAAAGCCGACTCTCTTCAGAATTACCTCGATGAGCGCGGTTACGTGGTCACACCCGTTACGATTGACAACAGCGACTATATCTTCGCGTCCGCTTATGAAAAAGCCGTGTTTGAAAAGAATGATTCACTGAAGAAATTAATCGGCGACGAGTATATCTCCTATATGGGAAAAGTTCTGGATTATTACGAAGATCAGTCGGTGAAACTTTTCGGTTATAACATCAGCCACATTCTCCTTTCTCACGCGAGCCTTTTAAACGCCGATAATTTCGACAGATTGTTCGCGATGTATCAGGAAAAAGGATATAAGTTTATTGCCTTCGATGATGCCGTAAAAGACGATTGTTACAAGAGCAAGGACGAATTCTATAGAAAAGCCGGTATAACGTGGCTCCACAGATGGGCTTTAACACAGGGCAAACGCGGCGACTTCTTCAAGGGTGAACCGGAAGTGCCGGAATTTATTGAAAACCTCTCAAAGTAAATTTTTGATTGTTCCTTTTATTACTAATCTTTTCTCCTGCTTCCCAAGCTCCAGCTTGGGAAGTTTCTCGATGATATCTACTGATTCCCAAACTCCGGTTTGGTAAGGTTCTCTATGATTTATTCGTATCCGGGAGTCTCCCCCGATGCTCTTCGGTGACTCTCTCGGTAATATATTTCTTCTAATTCGTATCCGGGAGTCTTCCCCGATGCTCTTCGGTGACTCTCTCGGTTATATATTTCTTCTAATTCGTATCCGGGAGTCTCCCCCGATGCTCTTCGGGGGGACTCTCGGTCTAAAATTCAGACGGATATGCGCAAATGCAAATGCCTACCGCAAGGAAAAATTTTACTTTTTAATTTG
>DATMXZ010000241.1:0-7497 GCA_035561235.1 Ignavibacteria bacterium | reverse complement strand
ATGTAATATAATATAATGAGGATAACGGGGTTTTTTGCAATTTCTATATTATTATGCGTTCCTTTGATGCTGAATGCTCAGAGCGGAGAGAAATTTGCTGCGCCTCACGATTTTTATCCGGAAAACAGCAAAATTGCCAATCCGCCCGTTGCTTATCCGTCTCATTATTCATTACTTCCTTATCCATACGAAAACGTAAACCTAAGCAATAATTTTTATCCGCAGAACGAACCCTCGGTCAAGTTTAACGCGAAATATCCCAATTACGTGCTCGCCGCGTGGCGTGATTTCAGCACGGGAGTTAACCCCGCGGTAAGACGAATCGGTTACAACTTCTCTTCGGACGGAGGCACAACGTGGTTTTACGCTGGTCAGGAATTGATACCAATTCTCGAAGTAAATCACCCGAGAGCCAGCGACCCGGTCGTGTGTTCCGATACGAACGGAAATTTCTACGTCGCGACGGTTTCACTTACAACTGTCGGCGCCCTCGACCTCGTGGTCTATAAGTCAACCGATTACGGAATGACGTTCACGAGTTACTCATTCGCACAAGGCGGCGGAGCGAACGACGAGGACAAGGAATGGCTTGTCTGCGATTTGACTAAAGGAAGCAGCGCCTACAAGAATCATCTTTATATGAGTTGGACGCGCTTCGGCAATCCGCCGGGAATACTAATGACAAAATCATCAAACGGCGGTCTTAACTGGTCAATGCCCGTGCAGGTTAGCAGCGGCGGCGGCGTGCAGGGCTCGGACCCCGCTATCGGTCCTAACGGAGAAGTTTATGTGGTGTGGGTAGGCGGAACCGCGACAAACGATATTATTTATTTTAATAAATCAACGAACGGCGGCGCGGGTTTCGGAACGGAGAAAAACATCGCGCAGGGGACTTCGCCTTTGATTCCAATCTCAAGCAGCGCCATTACGTTCCCCTCTATAGCGGTTGACGTTTCGGGCGGACCGCGCAACGGTACTATTTACGTCACCTGGTGCGATTCAAGAAACGGCGACCCGGACGTGTTTTTAATCCGTTCGACCAACGGCGGAACAAACTGGACAAGCCCCGTGAGAGTTAACAACGATTCCCTCGGTAACGGAAAACTCCAGTGCTGGCCCTGGATATCGATAAACGAGCAGGGAAAACTGGCGGTACTTTATTACGATTCGAGAAACGGCGTAAGCAATACTAACATCGAAGCCTGGCTCGCCCGCTCGACTGACGGCGGGCAGACTTTCATAAACGAAAAACTGAGTTCGGTTTCGTTTACCGCGTCCTGGCCCAATACGGACGTGCGTTTCGGAGATTACATAAACATTGATTATCACGGAGACAGGATTGTTCCCGTGTGGACCGATTTAAGGGCAGGAGGAAGTAATCAGGAAATCTATTCCGCGGTAATCGACCTGTCCGTCGGAATTAAAAATATTTCAACAGAAACACCTCGGGAATTCAGACTTCATCAGAACTACCCGAATCCGTTCAACCCTTCGACGAAAATAATATTTGAACTGATGAAAGCGGCCGAAACGGAGTTAAGCGTTTTTGACTTAACAGGAAAGAAAATTTTTACGATATTCAAAGGATATAAGAGCGCGGGAACGTATGAAGCGGAATTCGACGCTTCAAAATTTACGAGCGGTGTGTATTTCTATACTCTTAAAGCGGATAATTTAAAAGAAACTAAAAAAATGCTTTTTATCAAATAATTATTTCCCCGGTTTAAACCCGGATAATTTATTTTCAATTTATGAAAAAAACATTTTTACAAATCGGAATCCTGGTTATCGGCCTGATGCTCTCTTTCACGAGCCTGAAGGCAGCAGATAATCCCGTAATCTCGACGTCGGACAGTATGAACGTCGTCATTGAAACCTGCACTGGCACATGGTGCCAATGGTGTCCCTGCGGTCACCAGATTCTTGAAACAATTTTACAAAACTATCCGAGAACTGCCGTCATATGCTATCATGGCGGGAGCACAAGTGATCCTTGGTACACTATCGGAACACCAATGATAAACTTGTTTGGTATGACTCTATATCCAAATGGTTGCGTCAACAGGACGTCAGGAAATATTAGCCGCAGTTCCTGGTTCTCTTACGTTTCCTCGTATTCGACATATACACCGAACGTCAGAGTCGAATTGAGCAACGCGACAATTAATCCGACCACGAGAACAATAACGGGAACGATAACGGCAACCGCGCTTACAAATCTGACGGGTGCGTATAATATATTTGTCTGTATTACGGAAAATAATCTTATTTATTCGCAGTCTGGAAATAGTTCCTGTCCCGGAGGCTCAAATTATAAACACGACCATGTAGCAAGAGCATACGCGACGCCAACCACGGGAACTCAATTGACAGCTGGTCCCTGGAATTCAGGAACGGCTCTTACATATAATTTGAATTATGTCATACCCACAGGAATTGATCTTGCAAATATTGATGTCAATTATGTAGTGTTTTTGGATGCAAGTCCGTATCCGACAGCGGCGAACGTTCAGAATGGTCTAAAAACCCGGAGGTCGGCATATACAACAACCGGAATTATAAATAACGAAATAGTTCCGACTGAATTCAACCTTGGTCAGAACTACCCCAATCCTTTCAACCCGACGACGAATGTTCGTTTCACGGTTCCGAAAGACGGAAATGTTGTATTCAAAGTGTATGACATCAAGGGAAAAGAAGTCGCGACTTGTTATGACGGCTTTTTAAAATCCGGTGCGTACAACGTTGTAATCGACGGAACAAATCTTTCGAGCGGTGTTTATTTCTATAAACTCTCCGCCGGAAATGTTTCCGATACGAAGAGAATGATTCTCGTGAAGTAATTTAAAGTATTTTTAAAAAATAATTGGTTACGGATAAAAATCCGTAACCAATTATTCGTTTCTAATTATCTCCACCACCCGGCGAAATGGTTGTAAACATCTGTATCTTGTATGAGGTGTTTGGTTGGAGTAACAGATTAGAATTAGCATTTACATAGCCTGTATAAGTAGTATCACCATTTAACTTATCATTGAACAACTCTTGATTGTTCGAAACTTTCTTAATTAAGAAGCCCCCGATTTCGTTTGTTGCAGATCCGCCAGTCCACCCCATGCTAATGTCAACTCTTGCAGAAATATTTCCACCATAATCTGGGGTGTCAAATGTTCTCCAACTGCTATTTCCATATCCTGTTACATTATAGGATTCATAAGCAATAAAATTTATTTCCTCACCGTCATCTTGAACAATTCCAATCGTCAGGGAATACTGAGTGTATTGTCCATCGATTTCTCCACTATTTGATACATCATTTGTTATTAATTGATTATCATTATAACCACAAGAAGCAACAAGAAATGATAACAATAAAAACACGAAAGAGGTTAAATTTGTTTTCATCGTTTTATTATTTGATTTTTAAAAAAGTACACAGCAACAAAAAAGATTTATAATACAATGCTGATGTGACTCGAAGAAAAATCTACTGTTAATTGACGATAAAAGCAAGAGAAAAATGCAATAAAGACAACAAATAAATAAACAAACAGAATAATGTTAAAAAAATAAAATGTATTAAAATTTATAATTCTAGTTTGACTTTCCTCTCGATATGCTTTCATAAACTCTCCTGCCTATAAAAGGAATCATCTTGTATTCTCCGCCGTACGCTTTTATTCCTATGTAAACCGCGTATCCTATGAAGGCGAAAATCAAAACGAAAATTCCTATGTATAGCACCGCCGTTATCCCGATTATCAGAAAAGGAAAAGCGCCCGGGTCCGATGCGTGCCTCGTCGCGAATAAACCCGCTCCCAGTCCGAAAACGAGCGCGACGATTACTATCAGCACCGCAAAAATTATTACAGCCGCCAGATACGCGATGTGAAAAAATATCGCCTGAAGCGAATGAAACCTTACAAACTGCGATTTATCTTTCTGTACCGCCCATACTATTATCGGAAGAATTATTCCTCCGAAAAGCAGAGACAGGTGCGAGAGCAATGCGAGAAGTTTTTCGTCCTGAGTTACCGCCGATGTGTTATTTTCCATCAATCCTGTTTTTCCTTAAATTATAATTGTTTGCGGATATATTAAAGTGATATTGCAAACATATCGGACAAGTCGGAAGATAATTATTTTCTGTGATTTATAATGTTTTCAAACTGTCCCGAATATATGTTCGTGTTTGCAGGCTCACCCGTTAAAAAGTCGTGCGGGAAACCATAAACGATTTTTGTCGCTTCGTCGAGTTTCTTCATTATGTCGCCGCTCAAGGTAACATCGACACACTTCATATTTTCTATTATCTGCTTGTCCGTTCTTGACCCCACGATAGGAATGAAGACTCCCTTCTGCTGCCGTATCCAGTTAAGCGCGATAACCGCGCCCGGGATGCCCGTCTCTTCAGAAATTGATTTTACGACACGCGCGATTTCGGTGTTCCGCTCGTTAAGTCTGGCGCTGCCTTCTTTTATTCTCTTCGGCCCTCTGTCTTTTCCGTCGAGGTACTTGCCCGTTAGCGCGCCTCCGCCGATTGCTCCCCACGGTGTTATCGCAAGGTCGAAAGCGTTTGCCATCGGAATTAAGTCCCGTTCGGCGTGGCGCTGGAAGAGCGAGTATTCTATCTGAAGACCGACAAACCTCGACCAGCCCCTCAACTCCGCCATCGTGTTTGCCGATGACACCACCCAGGCGGGCGTGTCGGATATTCCGGCGTATAGAACCTTACCGCTTTTGATAAGGTCGTCGAGACCGCGCATAATTTCGTCAACCGGCGTCATTGAATCCCACGCGTGAACCCAGAGAAGGTCTATGTAATCCGTCTTTAACCTTCTGAGCGAATCTTCAACCGAGTTCATCATGCTTTTTCTGCTGTTCCCGGACGCGTTGATGTTCTTCGGATTGCCGGGATTTCTAAGCGTGAATTTAGTCGCGAGAACGAAATAATCCCTTTCGGAAGAAATAAATTCCCCGACGTACTTCTCGCTCGTGCCTTCCGTGTAAAGGTTTGCCGTATCGACGAAATTGCCGCCCGCGTTAACGAATGCGTCGAACACTTTCTTCGACTCGCTCTTGTTCACGCCGAATCCCCACTCTTCGCCGAATGTCATCGTTCCGAGACAGAGTTCGGATACTCTTAATCCTGACTTTCCAAGTAATCTGTATTTCATAATGATTTATTTTTATTGTTGTTTTCTACCCCTGAGTTATTATCAAAGGGAAGAGATTTTTGATTTATGGTTTGTATTTCTAATGTATGATTTATGATTCTAATATTTAATTTTTGATTTATTCAGGTGTTACCACCTGACGCATGATCAGGCGGATGCCTGACCATACAGTGCGAAATATCAAACGTTTAAATTCCTAACCGTATCCGGGAGTCTCCCCGATTTATCGGGTGACTCTCGGTATTAAAAAATTAATTTTATTGAAAATCCCCGATTCATACGGTTGATTCTCTATAATAATAAACTTTTTTATTTTTGATTTATCGCTTCAAACGCTTGCTCCCCCAAAAATCAATTCCTTTTAACCGCCTTGTATTCTTTATCCGCGTCCACCTTCACCGCGTACTGACTGTTCCACACGCGCTCGAATACGGAAAATAGCGCCGAGTTTATCTTTTCGCTTTTCAGCACAAGAGACACGTTCCTGCTCTCGTAAAAATAATCCTGCTCAAGATTCGCCGTGCTTACCCAGGACATTTCATCGTCCGAAATGAAAAACTTGCAATGCTGAACGCGCGCGTACGGAATGTAACCGCCGCTGTACTGCGGTATTGTGCTGAATTTAATCTCGATGCCGGGCACCTGCGAAAGCGACTGAATCTGCTCGGTCGCGCCTTTCTTAATCGCCCAGTCGGAGAATATAATTTTTATGTCAACCCCTCTTTTAGCGGCATTTCGTAGCGCGTCGTCTATTTTCGTGTAAAGAGTCTTCTTTTCAGAGCCCTTCAGTGAGTACGAATAGAACTGAAAGCAAAGCCGCTCTTTCGCGTTTTCAATCAGGCGCAGGAGTTCGCTTTCCTCGTCGCTGAAACCTTCGGGTATGATTTCCTTCGGGCTGAAAGCAGGGTATAAAGTAATCTTTCCGAAATCTTCGCTTGTTATGGTAAGTTTATTCTTATTGTTGTACACCGTCCCCGTCTTCGTTGTTTTAATTTCCTCAACCGCTTCTTTCCCGCTGTCGTCGCAGAGTTTCCAGTCCGCTTCGAATACCGAAAGAAACATAGACGCGAGTTCCTTGTGTTTAATCCTTACTCCCATTTCGTGAATGTGCTTAAGCGCCCGCCAGTCGAAATTCTGACTTCCGAGGAATAAGTCTTCACCATCAACGATGAAGTACTTCGCGTGCATCACTCCGCCCCCGATTTTCTTGAAAGGAATTTTCTTTACCGAAATGTTTTTAACATTGATGAAATCATCCGCCGATTCTTTGTATCTCTGGAAAAAACTGTTGTCTATTATTATCCTTACCTGCACGCCTCTACCCGCCGCGCTCTTTATTTCGTTCACGATTTTTTCGAGAGGCTCGCCTTTTTCGTTCGCGATGTAGAACATCTCGATGTCGATTGTCTTCTTCGCCGATTTAATCATATCCGCCCACACATCCGCGGCGCGCGGAAGAGAAGACTCCTTTAATACGGTTTCTTCGGGAACGCTCTCGACAAGTTGAAATAATGTCTGAGCCGGAACAAACGAAGCAAAAAGTAATGATAGAATCAGCAGTAACAGTAACTTCCTCATTTGTCTAATTTGTCTTTCTGAAAATAGTTTTCATTTATGTATAATATAAACTTAAACACCGCGTACGCGATAAAAGGTGCAACGAAGACGTCTATTGAATAATGCGCTTTCTGCAGAATCACGGAAAGCCCCACGAGAAACGTATTCGCAAGAAACACGTACTTCAATTTCCTGTTTTCCGTAACAAGAAAAAGAAGAAACAAGGTCGAGGTGTGCCCCGAAAAAAACAGGTCCTTGGTGATTATCGAACCCGTTCCGAAAATGAAAACAAGCGGGTCCTGAAGGTCAATCGTTGCCGGAGGCGGGTTGAGAGGCGTTACGTACATCATCAGCATCCTGACAAGGACAAGAAGAGAATAAGACTGAAGCGCGACAATCAGGCGGGAAGGATAATTAATCGCAAGATAAACGATGCACGTTAAAAGCGAGCCGTATATGAGTATAAAAACGGGTGCATTAAGTTCAACAGCATTGAAAATGTCGAACAGCGGGTCCTTTAATACCGCGCCGTCGCGCGACTCGGCGAATATTAGAAAACGCGACAGCGAAAAAACGCAGATGACAAGGACGATTAACGTCCGGACGAAAAGAAGAACGTTGTTCCTCTTCTTAAAGAATAGTTTCCAGTTCTCTTTAATATTCATTTTGCAAGTTATGAAATCTCTTCTTCCCTGAAAATGTAATTTTTATTATTCGCCGCCCTTATAACTGCGATTACCGGATTTGAATCTAACATTAACCT
>DATMXZ010000240.1:0-8777 GCA_035561235.1 Ignavibacteria bacterium | reverse complement strand
CTTCATTGTTTTCCGGAAGTGTTTTTATTTCTCCCTTCGAGTTATTTTCCGGTACTGACGGAATTAACGGGAATTTAAACATGATATTTTACGAAATCAGACTGCCCAGAACTCTCAATGCCGTGCTTATTGGTTCGGCGTTAAGTTGTTCGGGTATCGTACTCCAGACGATTCTCCGTAATAATCTTGCCGAACCCGGGTTGCTCGGGATATCCGCGGGCGCAGGTCTTGGCGCGATAATTCTTTTCATTATGCCTTACGCGTCATTTTATTTTGTCGCACCTGTATCATTCGTTTCCGCGCTCGCAACAACACTCGTAATATTTTATATTTCTAATGGTTTAAAGCATAAATATACTAATTTTTTATCATCAAATAAAATCATCTTAGCGGGAATAGCGATAAATGCTCTGTTATCATCTGTTAATGCATTCCTGCTCATTTATACGGGAAAATCGCTGACGCACATAATTTACTGGCTGAACGGAGGGCTTTCCGGCAGAGGATGGAATGAATTCTATCCGACATTCGTTTTTGTGATAGCCGGGGTATTAATAGCGGGTTTGCTTTCAAAGGAATATAACGTGCTGTCGCTCGGCAGCGAATTATCAGTAACACTCGGACTGAATACGAGAAGGCTTCAGAATATATCCATCGCGGTTTCATCAATACTCGCCGCGGCGGCTGTATCGGTGGCGGGCATAATATCTTTTGTAGGACTTATAGTGCCGAACATATCAAAACTTCTTCTGGGTTCAGACCACCGTTATTCAATACCCGGCAGCATACTTCTCGGCTCGGTTTTTCTTCTCGTATCGGATGTTATTGCGAGGACTGTAATTTCTCCTTCCGAAATTCCCGTAGGAATCGTCACGTCTTTTATAGGCGCGCCCGTATTCATCTGGCTTATAATTAAAAGACGCGGAAATGAATGACCTGAATGATACCATAGCGGCGATATCGACACCACTCGGGGAAGGCGGAATTTCCGTAATACGTATTTCCGGGGCGCGGGCGCTTGATATCACTGGCAGCGTTTTTTCGAAATCGCGCGACGGAAAACTTACGACCGACCTGAATTCAGTTCCTTCACACACGATACATTACGGCTTTTTATTTGATGATGGGAATATTGTGGATGAAGTTCTCATATCTGTTTTTAAAAATCCTAACTCTTACACAGGTGAGGACGTAATAGAAATATCATCCCACGGAGGCGTACTTGTAACAAAGAAAGTTCTCGGAACGATTCTTAAAAAAGGGGCGAGGCATGCTGAACCGGGGGAATTCACTAAGCGTGCTTTCCTTAACGGAAAGATAGACCTTTCGGAAGCGGAAGCAGTGGCGGATCTTATAAAAGCGAAGACCGACGAAGCGCATAAGTCTTCGATTCAACAACTTGAAGGGGCGCTGTCGGAAATCGTGAATGAAATCAGGGAAGAACTGATAAAAATAACGGCGCTCGTCGAACTTGAACTTGACTTCGCGGAGGAAGACGTCGAATTCACGAAGAAAGAAGAACTTAGAAAAAAGTGCGGCGATACAATCTTGAATCTGGAGGAAATTCTGTCTTCTTACATCAGCGGTAAAGTTATTCGTGAAGGCGTCAACGTCGTGATAGCAGGACGCCCGAACAGCGGGAAGTCGTCTCTTTTCAATGCGCTTCTGAAATCTGACAGGGCGATTGTAAGCGACATTTCGGGAACTACGCGCGACTATCTTGAAGAGAACATTATTATCGAAGGGATACTATTTAACCTGACTGACACGGCAGGATTGAGAATGACGGAGGATTTAATAGAATCGGAAGGCATCAAAAGAGCGAACGAAAAAATCGTGAACGCGGACCTGATTTTATATCTGCTTGATACATCGGGAAGCGCCGATGAATTGAAGTCAGGATATGATTACTATGCAGGGAATTTTGATAAATGCCGTTCGGTGCTCGTATTGACAAAGTCCGATATTTCGTCGAAAGATTTCAGGCATTCGGATGCAAGTTTATACGGAGTGCTCATAAACATTGACGACGCGGCATCGCTGTCAGAACTGAAAAAAGTCATGGTCAGACGCGTAAATGAACGGACTAAACCGACAGAACAGGGAAAGATAATCCTGACCAACCTGAGGCACAAGATTTGCGTCGAGGAGACAATTGCATCGTTAAAGAACGTAATAGAGTCGATTGATAATAAGATGAGCGGGGAGTTCATATCGGTCGATTTGAGAAACGCGCTTAACCGTCTGGGAGAAATTACCGGATTGGTGACGAACGAAGAAATTCTGAATTTCATATTCTCGAAATTCTGCATCGGGAAATAGAATTTTTACAACCTTGAAACCGTTCAATAATTAAGAAGTTATACGGAGCGGAATTTGAAAACAAAATATAAATTGAAATCATGAAACTTCCATCAATAGATTTGCTGCTCAGGCAGGCAAAGGAAACTCTGTTCAGGTTTCCACTCGTTCTATTATCGGCGCTCATCGGAGCATATTCGATGATGAGGGTTATTGGTTTTTCCCGCGATTACTATATGCTTCATTCGCAGGTCTGGTTCAACGTAGTAATGACCTGTTCTCTTGGAATCCCTTTATTTCTTGCCTTTGCGTTGTATTCGGAAAAGCGCGGGCATTCAACGGCGAAAAAATTATTGCTGCAGGCTATACCTCTTTTAATATTACTGGTTTTTTATCTCTCATTGTCAAAAGAGGACAATTACACCGATATTGGAAGGTATTTCCTTTATCTCACGGCGTTCCATTTATTCGTTTCGTTCTCCCCGTTCGTAACGGGTGATAAAGACCAGATAAGGTTCTGGGATTTTAATCAGAAAATTTTTCTGAGGTTCGTTCTGTCCGCATTATACTCAGGAGTGCTTTACGCGGGACTTGCAATCGCTCTTCTCGCTTTCGATAAACTGTTCGACATGAACATTAAAGGTGAAAGGTACGGACAGTTATTTTTCTTCATAGCGGGTGTGTTCAATACTTGGTTCTTTTGTTCGGGCATTCCCGCAATCGGCGGAGAGCAGGAATCCGAATTCAAATATCCGAAGGGGCTTAAAATTTTCGCTCAATACGTAATACTGCCGATTGTAGTCGTGTACGTCGTGATTTTATACATGTATCTTTTCAAGATTATATTTCAATGGAATCTGCCGATGGGCTGGGTCTCGTATCTCGTTCTTGGATTTTCCGCGGCGGGAATATTCTCGCTGCTGCTCGTGTATCCGCAGAAAAACGAAATACGGTGGCTTAGAATATTTTCCAGATTGTTTTTCGCCGCATTGATACCGCAGATAATACTACTCTTCCTCGCTATAAGCAGAAGAACGTCCGAATACGGAATGACCGAGAAAAGATATTACGTTATAGTGCTTGCAATCTGGCTAGCCGTAACGACTTTTTATTACCTGCTGACGAACTTCAGAAACATTAAATACATTCCTGTCAGTCTTGCATTGATTGCCGTCATTACCTCCGCGGGTCCGTGGAGTTCGTTCGATTTATCAATTAACAGTCAGATATCGAGACTGGAAGAAGTCCTTATTAAGAACTCACTACTCGTAAACGGAAAAATCGTGAAGGCGAAAGAGGAGATAAACAGCGAGGAACTTTCCGACCTGAAATCCATCGTGGAATTTTTAATACAGAGAAGAAAACTTGAACGCATACAGCCCTGGTTTGACGCGGACCTGAACACCGTAACAAGTGAAAAAAATCAGAACAGAATGAAAACAAGGAGTTCATTCTTGCAGCAGCAGGGAATAATCGAACTGATGGGACTCGATATCGTGAACAAGGAGAGTTTCAAGAAGAAACCGCATATCGATGTGCGAACAAAAAACACGAATGAGATAGACGTTAAAGGTTACGACAGGTTTCTTTTCTACGACACATATTCAGGAGATACCGTAAAAAAAGTCTACGGGGACAGCGCATCAAAAACCGAGATGTATTTTGACAGAAATATGAACCTTCTAAGCGTGCGAAGGGACAGGGATTCCCTAAGATTCGACTTTAAACAGCCGCTGGAAAGGCTCGAATCCGAAACTCCCGAATTGGAAGAAATGACGCTTAATGCCGTCGAGAAGGGCATTAACGCTAAATTCATCGTGAAATACATTTACGCTGAAAGAAAAAATGACAGTCTGAGAATTAATAATTTGCAGGGGTACCTGCTTATTAAAAATGAATAACGGCGTTTACAGCGACATAATAAATTTTCTTAAAACGGATATTCGAGGAAATATCAACGTCATAAATTTCATTGAAAACTACACGCCGGTATTCCTCATTAAATCGGAAGATTCGGTAATCGTTAAAGGAAGAAGCGACCGCGAATGGGTGTACATTGTAACGAAGTCGAAGAGCAGGTTGAAGGAAATGCTGAAATATCTTGATGACGGCGACAAGAATTTCGCTGTCATCGAAGACTGGATGATACCCGTAATTTCGGAAGGGAAAAAAATAAAATGGCTGCTTAAGACGAACCGTCTTGTATTGAATTCGAACATGTTTACTAACAATCCTTTGCTTGACAATCTGAAGGAGTCGGAAGCGATGTACGTATTTGAAAATTCAGAGTACAAAGAATATCTTACTCCTGGATATGTCAGGGACAGAATAACGAGCGGTGTGAGTTCGGTTATACGTCTCGGCGGCAAGCCGGCAGCCTGGGGAATGACTCACGATGACGGCGCAATCGGTTTTCTCAATGTCCTGCCTCAATTCAGGGGAAGAGGACTCGGAAAGAACGTGTCCATAGACATGATTCAGAAGGTAATAAAATCCGGGAAACTTCCTTTTGTTCATATCGAGGAGGGAAATACGAAGTCGATGAACCTTGCGCAGGGACTCGGTTTCGTAAAAGACAAAACTATTAACTGGATGCAGGTTGAATGAAATACTGAAAATGGAACACGAGCACAATCACATCAGGAACACAAAGAACATCAATACCGCTTTCATAATCGGGATAAGCCTGAATTTGCTTTACACGCTGATTGAGTTCGGCGCCGGCTTTTATTACAATTCTCTTGTGCTTCTCTCTGACGCGGGGCATAACCTCAGCGATGTCGCGAGTTTAATGCTTTCGCTCATAGCGTTTAAACTTTCGCAGGTCGCGGCTACAAAGAGGTTCACGTTCGGTTATAAGAGAGGAACCATACTTGCTTCATTTGTCAATGCCGTCGTGCTGATGATAGTCATAGCCGGAGTACTAAAGGAAGCGATAGAGAGGCTCGCGGCTCCACCTGAGGCGAACGGTCTGAGCATATCTGCTGTCGCTTTAATAGGTATTTTAATAAACTCCGTCACCGCTCTCTTATTTTTCAAGGACAAGGAATCGGATATAAATATAAAAGGAGCATATCTTCATCTCGCTATGGACGCGGTAGTTTCACTGGGCGCGGTAGTATCAGGGCTCGTAATCTATTATACGGGTTGGGTGGTTGTAGATCCTGTGGTAAGCATTGGAATTGCAGTTGTGATAATAATTTCAACCTGGGGACTGCTGAAGGAAAGCATCTTTCTCTCGACTGATGCCGTACCGAAAGGAATTAATACGGACAGGATAAGGGAAGCCGTGCTCAATGTCAAAGGCGTTAAGGACGTTCATCACATTCACGTTTGGGCGATGAGCACGACGGAGAACTCACTCACGATGCACGTTATTTTAAACGGAAAGGACGCGGTTCCCGAATCCGCAGGAATAAAAAAGAGAATAAAGGAAATACTATACGGTTATAATATTCACCACGCTACACTTGAGTTGGAAATCCCCGAAGAGAACTGCTGCGAACCTGATTGTTAGCGTTATTATTTCTGAAAAAATAACCCCGATTATTCAACATATATTCTTGCTTATTTCAAACATCTGATTTATATTTAACAAGCGGAAAGTTGTACTTACTGTTTTCCCTTATAAACAGGAGGTGATATGAATAAGGTATTTTTCTTTTTTGTAATTGTTTTTTTTATCTCAACCTTTTCTTACAGTCAGCAAGCATTTGACTCGCGCATCGATTCCGTGGTCAGCCTGATTTCAATTCAGCATATACAACAGAATATGAGAGAGTTGACAGGAGATACCATAGCGATGGTAGGCGGCATACCAAGACTGATATTTTCAAGGTTTTACACTTCACCCGGCAACGAACTGGCCGGTCAGTACATTTTTGAGAAGTTTCAAAGTTACGGTTACAACCCGTCGTATTTTCAGGTTGATTCCATTTGCAAGAACGTAATCGCGGTTAAAACAGGAACGAAATATCCGAATCAAAAATTAATAATCGGAGGTCATTATGACAATATTCTATGGCCGATAAATCCGGGTCCTCTGGATACGGTACACGGCGCAGACGATAATTGCACCGGCACCTGCGGTGTGCTTGAAATGGCTAGACTCTTGGCAGGTATGAGTTTCGACTATACTATAGTATTCGCTGCATGGGATCAGGAAGAAGTCAGCCCATGGGGAGCCTGGGGATACGCTTATAACGCGATGATGAACGGAGATTCGATTAGAGCATACGTCAACATGGACATGCTGGGCTGGAATGAACTTCACAGGAATAATTTTTGGGCAGGTTCGGATTCCTGTTCAAAATTCTTTAACGAAGTTTTTTTATACTTCAGCGAAAAGTATATTCCCAATTATAATTGGGTGTACAAAGGATCTGAATCTTACGGAAGCGATCAACTGGCTTTCATGCGCAACGGGTATAAGGTGTTCAATGTAGCCGAGTATAATGTTCCGTATAATCCAAACTATCATAAAATTACGGATAATTATTCTAATATTGATTTTCCGTATTATACTTCGTTATTGAAGCCTACTCTCGCTTTTTTCATGGCATTTGCGCTTAATAAAATAATATACTTTGAGCATAATCCTTTGTCAACTTCAAGCGATACCTCATCGAGAATTGCGACCGTAGTTATCAATTATCCTGATGGCATATCTACCGCTGCTTATTCCCCGCGCGTGTATTTCAAGGCAAACAGCGGGCAGTATAATTTCAGAACGCCGTTCTATCAAAATCTGGATACATTCAAATTTTTGATTCCGGGATTTCCGCCGGAGACTTTAGTGAAATATTATTTTGCGGCTCAGGATTTATCGGGAAACCTGGCTGCAACTAATCCGTTCGGCGGAAGCGGAATAAATCCTCCCGGAACTATTCCACCTTCAAGAACATTCTCTTATGATGTATTAAGTGATCAGGAATATTGCTCAGTCACGTGTCCGAAACCAATAAACGATATGTATATTACGGTCGATTCGATACCTATAGATCAGCCGGGTGCAATATCTAATATTAAGGTCAATCTTACGATTTACCATAAGAACGACGGTGAACTTATTATTCAACTACAAAAATTCGGTTCAAGTTCGGTTAACCTCAGTCAACGTAACGGAGAAGGAGGGAGCAATTATTTCTATACAACATTCGACGACAACGCATCCGTGCCAATTTCTGAAGGCACTCCTCCGTTTACAGGCAGGTTTAAACCGCAATCATCGTTAAGCGCTTTCAACAACCTTCCATTGTCGGGAAATTGGGTTTTAAGGATTTTCGATGCAGCGAACGGTAACAGCGGCACCCTCGCGTACTGGTGTATGATATTTCAGATAAAGACCACGGTAGGCATACAGGAGCCGTGTATCCCGGTAAAATTCGAACTTTCGCAGAATTATCCCAATCCATTCAACAGTTCAACGAAGATAAATTATTCGATTCCGGTAAATTCAAAAGTTGAACTTAAAATCTACGATATGCTCGGAAGGGAAGTACGGACTCTTGTGAACGAACAACTTTCAGCGGGCAATTATGCAGCGGTTTTCAATGCCGGAAACATGGCAAGCGGAGTATATTATTATGTGCTAAAAACAGATAATAATAGAAGCGTAAGAAAAATGGTAATTATTAAATAATTATTCAATACGATCATGAAAAAGCAAATTTTACTTATTTGCATTTTTTGCGCGGTTCTATGCGCTGAAACCGCAGCGCAGGGTTTTTACACGCCGTCAATCGATTATCTTAAACTTCTTGTGTCAAAACAGTTAATAATGAAGTACGACAGGGAACTAAGCGGGGACACTGCTGCAATCGTCGGAGGAAACACTTACAGAATTCTTTCCCGTAAGACAAATTCTCCATATAACCCAATTGCAGCACAATATATATACGAGAAATTTGTAAGTTTCGGACTTAGCGCAAGATATCAGGTTAACAGTCCGACCTGCGTCAACGTAATCGCGACAAAAACCGGTACGAAATATCCGAACAAACAGTTTTTAATATTTGCTCATTATGACGATTACAGCAATAACTCAGTTGATACGATTCCCGGCGCGGATGACAACGCATCCGGCGTTTGCGGAGTTCTTGAAGCGGCAAGAGTTTTTTCGGCATTCGATTCGTATTATACGGTTAAATTCATCGCATTCGACGAGGAGGAGGACTGGATGATAGGCAGTTACGCGTATGTGGATTCGGCTTATGCGAGCGGAGATTCGATAATGGGATTTATTAATCTGGATATGATAGGATTCGATCCTCTGAATCAAAACAAGTACAGATTGAATACGAGTAAAGCTTCAGTCATTCTTGCTTCATCATACGCAAATTTTTCAAGCATATATCAGATTCCTCTGATTCCGATTGAAAATGTGAACGATAATAACGCAAGCGATAATCTTCCTTTCTGGGAAAAAGGTTATAAAGGACTTTTTATTATTGAATCGAATTTTAACACTTATTATC
>DATMXZ010000239.1:0-4226 GCA_035561235.1 Ignavibacteria bacterium | reverse complement strand
TAAATTAAATTGATTTAATATGATTAATCCCTCAATGCCCGCCTCCTTTTGATGGTTTCGCGCTCCATATCTTCAGCATTAATATTGCCCCGATAAATGAAAATCCTATCATGCTCGGTCCCCACGCGCCCCATCCGAAATTATCCAGCATCCATCCAACTCCAATTCCGACAGCCGCGCCGCCAAGATATTGCATCCCGTCAAATAATCCCGTCGCTGTCGCCGCAGCCCGCTTGCCGCCGAAATCCATAGACGCTGTCCCAGACAACATCGAATGAACCATGCTTATTGCCATTGAATTAACTATAAACGCTATTATGATAAATGTTATGTCCTTGCTCAGCCATACAACCAGCAGACATAATATCTGAAGAAAATATCCGATGAACGCTACCGGAGGTCTCCGTGACTTAAAAACCCAATCCGACATCGTTCCCGCAATGAATGCGCCCGCTATTCCCGCCAGCACGACACCAAATGCGCCTTTTTGAAATACCGGCGAATCCAACGCCAAATGCTGCGCTTCCTGCATGAACCTCGGAAACCATTGCTCAAAACCGTGTCGCACAAATCCCGTGCAGAATTCCGCTATTGCTATCGTTACCGTAACAGGATTCGTGAATACCTTCCTCACTACATACTTCACCGTTATCTTTTCCGTATCCGAACTCGTCGCGTCTTCAGTATCGAGAGGCTCCAGTCCAGCGTCTTCAGGAGCGTTCCGCACGAATATGTATGTCATTAATGACATTATCGCGATTATCCCCGCGGGTATGAAAAACACCCACTGCCACGGCAATACCGTTACCGCGAATCCGCCGATTATGAATATCAACGCCCTGCCCGACTGTATCATTGAACCGAATATCGCCGAAAATACACCCCGCTCCCTTATGTGAAACCAGGCTGCATTTACCTTTATTAGCGATAACGCGCTGTATGACTGAAAATATGAATTTAATGCCCAAACTGTTGCGAAGTACCCTAACAGTAAAGTTCCGGTTCCCAGAAATCCGAAATATGCTCCCAGACCGAATAATATATTGAAAAATACAGTTCCTATGGAACCAATCAGCATCGCCTTCCGACCGCCTATCTTATCCGCTAATGGTCCGTTAAATAGTGCGGAAATTCCGTATATCGTCAGCGCGGCGGTTATGATGGTTCCTATCATTGTCTTGTCCCATCCGAAATTATCCGAAAGGGATTTGTTCGCGAAGGACAGGTTGTACCTTCCCATGTACATCGTCGCGTAAGTTATGCCGAGCGTTAACCAGTTTAACGCCCGCCTTTTTCTGAATTGTGTCGAATGTTTTGGTTTTACTGATTCAGCCATTGTTTTATCGTTTAAAATGAATTGCAAGCCAGTAACAGCAAGGCTTCTTTGATGTATATATTACTTTGTGTTTCGTACCCGGCGGGATGTGAATATAATCCCCTCTCTTCATCTTTTTTATTTCTCCGTTGAAAAACTTTATCGATGCGCTCCCCTTCAGCAATATCACGAATTCATCCGTATTGTCTTTAAGCCATTTTGTTTCGGGCGTCTTGTAACCTTTCGAAATGATTCTTTTAATCTTTATACCGCGTGAGGAAAAAATACTACTGAAGATTTCTTTCCCGTTCCTTACTTCCTTTTGCTCGAAAAAATTCTCTCTTTCATTTTTTAACCGCATAAATTCCTATCCATTCGGACCTTTCGAGAATCTCGATTGTTTTAAATTGTTTTTCAAGAACTTTCCTGAATTTAGTCTTTTCTTCCCTTAAAATCCCTGATAAAAACAATTTGCCGCGAGGCTTAAGTTTGTCACTCATAATACCCATGCTCTCTTTCAATACCGAACTGATTATGTTAGCGCATATTACGTCGAAATTCTTCTCCTTCACTCCCTCAAGAGGACTCCTGTACAGTTTGACTCTGCCCGAAACCCTGTTCGCCGCGAAACATTCCTTCGCGTTCTCTATCGAATCCTCGTCCGTCTCGTTAGCAACCGCCTTATCGGCTCCCATCTTTATCCCCGCTATCGCAAGTACTCCCGTTCCGCATCCGTAATCAAGCAGATACCCGGGTCGTTTTCCTAAATGCTTTGCCATTAATTCGAGTATAAGACACGTTGTCTCGTTATGACCCGTGCCGAACGCCATCTTCGGGTCAATCTGAATTTTTATCTTATTCTTGTATTTCGCGATTTCCTTTTTCTTCCACGAAGGATAAATGATTATTTTATCCGCGATGAAAACCGGCTCGATGCTCTTTTCCCACTCTTCGTTCCAGTTCTTGTTTTCTATCTCTTCAATAGTCAACTCGGTGTTCCCACGCGGAAAGCCCTTCATGAAAGACACAAGAAATTCGTCCCTCTTTGCAGGCGGGATATACAACTCAATAGTGTTTTCCCTTTCCTCGAATGATGTGATTCCGTGAGTTATTAGATATGCTATAAGCAGGTCGTAAGATTTCTTTTCGAAACCGATTGTTACTTTTATGATTTTTCCTTTTTTCATCAGTACATTTTTCCCGATGCCGCGTCGAGCGTATTCCGCATCAGCATCGCGATTGTCATAAGTCCCACGCCACCCGGCACGGGAGTTATTTTTGACGCCTTGGCAAAGCATCCTTCAAAATCAACATCGCCCGTAAGCCGCGTCCCTTTCGGCGCGCTCTTGTCCTCAATCCTGTTTATGCCAACATCGATTATCACCGCTCCTTCCTTCACCATGTCGCTCTTTACAAATCCCGCCTTGCCGATTGCCGCTACAAGTATGTCCGCGTTTAAACTGTATTCCTTTATGTCCCTCGTCGCGCTGTGGCATACGGTAACCGTCGAATTCAAATCCTTCCTTAAAAACAATGCTGCCATCGGCTTTCCGACTATGTTGCTCCTTCCTATAATAACCGTATTCTTCCCTTTCGTCTCGATTCCCGAACGCTTCATCATTTCAACTATCCCGTACGGAGTGCACGACACGAAACACTTCTGTCCGATAAGTAACTTACCCACGTTGTGAGGGTGAAACCCGTCCACGTCTTTTCTGAAATCTATCGACTCGATTACTTTTTCTTCATTGATGTGTTTCGGCAAAGGCAATTGCACCAGCAATCCGTGTATGCTGCTGTCTTCGTTGTATTCTTTGATTAAATCGAGGATTTGGTTTTCTTCGGTTTTTTCGGGAAGTACTTTTGTTACTGAATGGAATCCGATTTCTTCGCAGGCTTTCCCTTTGTTCCTTACGTACACCTGTGATGCCGGATTGTCGCCTACAAGTATAAATGCCAGACCGGGCTGGATTCCCTTTTCGATGTATAATCTCTCTGTCTCTTCTTTTACTTCTGCCTTTACCTGCGACGAATATAGTCTGCCGTCAATTATCTTGTCAGAATCCATATTTGTTGTTTGTTTATTTGCTTATAGGTCCCGCGTCGTCTCTTACGAATGCATCCGAAAATCCCTGCCTCTTTACAGTCGCGAGCATGTCATCCGCTTCCTCTACAGTCTTGTATTCGCCTATATATATCCTGTATATCCCGTCCTGCGTCTGCTTCATGTCTATCTTCAGCCTTAACTGCTTCTTCGAATCGCTGAGAAACGCGTCCGCGTTCGACTTGTTCGCGTATGCCCCTATCTGCACGTAAAATGGTCCCCTTACCAACTTCGGATTCTTGTTGTATAGCGTGTCAGTCTGCTTGATTATTGTCTTGCCGTATATATCCTCTTCCGCGCATTCGTTGTCAGCGCAGCAGGATGTTAAAATCAGTGATGACGCAAAAGCAAATAAGATTAAAAATATCCAATGTAGATTTTTCATGTTTTCTCCTGTTTAATCTATTGATTTTACAAATGCATTCGGGAAACCTTTCGATTTCACCGTGTTCAGGTAATCCTGCGCCGATTTGGCGTCGTTGAACCTGCCTACCGTTACGTGATATATGTCGCCCGTTTTCCTCAAGTCAGGGAGCACGCTGAGTTTTTCTTTCGCTTTTTCCCTGTATGTCTCGGCATAGTTTAACTCCTTGAACGCGGCAAGTTGTACGACGAATGTAAGATTTAGTTTTTGTACGTTGCGCTGCTCTTTGATTAGAGTGTCAATATTGAGAACAACAGTATCCCTCAATACATAGATGTCTTCGTCGTCACTTGATGAACATGAGGAAAACAATGATGTAACGATGAGCAAGACCGGTATGATCGGGTAGATTAATGCTTTTCTCATAATTTTTAATATTATTT
>DATMXZ010000238.1:0-2982 GCA_035561235.1 Ignavibacteria bacterium | reverse complement strand
ACATAAACTATAGTATCAATCAAGAATTTAAAAAATCACGTTACAAATATGTTTTGAAATATATATGGTTAGTTAATATTCGCGCTTCGAGGCGAGTTCCTGCGGTCGAATCTTTCCCGTAATAATAAAAAGGGCTGCCTTGCACAGCCCTTCTTTATGCTCGTTACGGCTCGGGATAATGACTGATAAAACTGTTTAAAATAAACTTTCAGATTTCGGCATATGATTATTTCAATAAAATCATTTTCCTAACCGCATTGAATTTTCCGGAACTAAGTCTGCAGAAATAAATTCCGCTTGACAGTCTGCTTCCGTCGATTTCTACAGTATGATATCCGGCGCTTCTTTTTTCATTTTGTAACAAAGCAATTACTTCTTTGCCCGTGATGTCATATACTCTAATGTTTATGACCGATTCTTCAGGCAGGTCGAAATCTATCTTCGACGAGGGGTTAAACGGGTTCGGGTAGTTTTGTCCCAATTTGAATCTTGACGGGATGCCGATGACCAGTGAGTTTTTCAAGTTATGGAACACGCAGTTACCGTTGTAATCGATTTGCTTTAATCTGTAAAAATATTCTCCCGTGTTTAAATTTTTATCCGCGAAAGAATAACCTGAAGGCTCGTTTGTTGTCCCTCCGCCCTTGACAAATCCTGCTGTTTCCCAGTTCCCGGCTGCTACGCGCCTTTCAACAAGAAATCCGCTGTTGTTGGTTTCACTTCCGGTTTTCCAAATAAGTGTAACGTTCCTTCCCGATACTTCGGAAGTTAATGAAATCATCTCGACAGGAAGAGGGGAGTTATAATTAGCGGCAGTCCATTTTGAGAATCCGTCAATGCCTGTTAAAGTAATCGTATTGCTGCCGATATCAACCGCGCTCGCGTTCTGTAGGAACCAACTCGCGCCGTTGTCGGTAGATTTAAAGAGTTTCAAATCCGATTCATTATTTCCGTTAAGTTCATTCTCGCTATATTTGAATGTAAGTGTCGCGTTAAGTCCTGTGTTGACGGACGGAGTTATTTCATAATACCGCAGTATTCCGACTCCTGAGCCCTGAGAAGAATGCCCTCTTGTTATCGTCGTGCTTCCCATATTCCCTGCTGTGGTTATTACCGCGCCGAGTCCGCCCGCGTCAAAACCCGAAACATTAGTGATTGTTCGTGTTGTAGTGATAGTTCCAGAAGACCCGTAAATTCTGTAATTGCCTTCGCTAAGATTTCCGCCGTTTCCGATAGTAATAGTATATCCGTTTAAGTCAATGTTCCTGTTGAGGGCAAACGTGCCGTTTACAGTGAAATTAGAACCAAGAACGGGTGATGAAGTTGAAGAAAAAAACAAATGGCTTAATGTCGGCGTTCCGCTCAGAGTGAGTTCGTTTCCGAGCGTCCATTTATAAACGCCGATGTTATCGGTTGAAGCGGGAACAGAGCCTCTGCTCCAGTTTGACGCGGTTGACCAGGAATTGCTTTCAGTACCTAACCAGGTATTGAATGCGGTTGAATTTATCCAGTCTGAGGCAGGGTCCATATTTGTCAGCGTTCCGTTCCTCGAGTTCGAGGTCACATCGTAGCAAGTCGTACCGTCGCTGTAATCCATTCTGTAGTATGCCTGAAGTCCGCTTTCGTTACCCGATAACGTATTCATCATATTCTCCTTTAACTCCAACTCAGTTCTGACCGAATTCCAGATCCGTACTTCGTCTATTTTGCCGGAAAAATAATTATTGTCGGGAATATTATTCGCCGCCATTTCCGTTCCGAGAAGCGTAGTCGTCACCCCCTCACCGGGAGCCATGAACGTGTTGCCTGTCACGGACGTTGTTACGGGAATTCCGTTAACGTATAATTTCAATGACGTCGCGTCCGCTGTAAAAGCCAAATGATTCCAGCCTGAAAGGTTTGTTGAATTATAGACCGCGGTTGACGTTGAGCCCGTGGAAAGACATACATCAACGCATAACTGCGAATTCTGCAAGTAAACTTTCCAGCCTCCGCTCTGTGAATTGCCGATAATCGACTTGAATGACGACGAAACGTTCCAGTCGGAAGCGCACGCCCAGAGTTCCACTGTCATCGAGTTGTTGGCGAACGTGTTCGGAAGAGAAACGTAATCGTTCGTTCCGTCGAAATCCAGACATTTTTTCGGACCGGTGAAACATCCCGATGCTCTCCACACGGCGCCGTTTATAGTGCCTGTATTTGAAGTCACGTTGCTCTGATTGTCCGTAAGGGAAGTTCCGCTTCCGTTGCTCATCTTATAATAAGCGCGCAAGCCCGTCTCGTTTCCCGCAAGTTCTCTGTAC
Source organism: Ignavibacteria bacterium (assembly GCA_035561235.1). Lineage (GTDB taxonomy): Bacteria > Bacteroidota > Ignavibacteria > Tepidaquicellales > Tepidaquicellaceae > CAIKZJ01. The sequence continues at coordinate 679 of DATMXZ010000238.1, read as the reverse complement.
ATATTAGCCTCTATTTCGCTTTGAGTGCGGACAACATTCCATACCCTTACTTCGTCCATTTTTCCGTTATAATAGCCCTGACTAAGTGTGTACCACGGAGCCATACCTATTATCATGCTGGTAGAATTTGTAATCGAGAACGAGCCTGAGGCAAGATTCATTACCTCTACGCCATTTACGTAGCCTTTCATATAACCGCCAGAACTCCAGGTCATCGCCATATGAGTCCAGACGCCGCTCGTGTTCTTTATTGAAGTATCGGTTGACCCCTTTACGTATGAACTCCAGGTGCTGTAAACTTCGAAAGTATATACGCCGCTGGTTTCAATACCCATATTGAATCCGGGAACAGCCGCGTTCGATGAGGTCTTGCCCATTATCTTTCCGCTGTTCGATCCGACTCTGCATACCCACGCTTCAATCGTGAAGGCGGTGAAATTTAAGTTGGAACTATGAGGAATCGATATGTAATCATTTACTCCGTCAAAATACAGCGAATAACTTCCGATTTGGGAGTAGGATAGTTCGGTGAAAAGCAATAGAACAATTAATGCCGTGAAGTGTGTTCTCATTTATTTACCCGGATTTAATTACTGATGATGAAATATGAACAAAAATTATGCCAACCTATTATGCTGTTTTTTTAAAAAATTAAAAGATTATTAGTATATATTTTTGC
>DATMXZ010000237.1:0-12147 GCA_035561235.1 Ignavibacteria bacterium | reverse complement strand
ATAAAAATGCAAAAGGGCAAATTAAAAGTAATTTTTTTGTATGTTCGAAGCATCGCAGAACAAATCGTAATTTTAAGATTTTATACGTATTTACTTCAGAATTTTATGTATGAGGCAATTTTCAGCGATAATAAAATTGAAAAATAACTGATACTCTCTGCTTTTATAGAAGTACAGGTTGACGTTAGGGGAAATCACGGATTGAAAGAATTGAGCCGCAACTATGCGGGATTTCTGCGAATTCTTTTTATTATACTTCGTTAAACAAGAATATTCGTTTATGTATACTCAGGACTGTTCACAGCGGATTCAGAAACAAAGCCGATGTGTTTAAAACGTCTTGCTGACAATATACGTATGAGAAACAGGCTTGCTGACATAGCGATTTTCTTTGTAGTGCTTACATAATGTCTTTTTGAAAAGACGTCATAATTCTTTGACTCAATTTCGTCGAGGATACCCGCATAAATCTTACTCATCATTTTCACCGTGCTTCTTGAACCGTCGTTGGTCAGGAATCCGATGCCTTTATTTGCTGACGTGTAATAATTTCTTGCTCTGGCAATTTGATGCTTCATGAGATTCCTGAAGTTGTCATTAATTATCCTATTTTTCAGATCTTTTTCGGTATATCCGAAGGTCCTCATTTCTTCTTCCGGAATATATATTCTTCCCATCGAATAATCGTCGCTGATATCGCGGATTATGTTTGTCAATTGCATTGCTTTACCAAGGTTGATTGCATGAGTAAACGCATCATCGGTGGAATAGCCAAATACTCTGGTCATTATAAGACCAACTACGGAAGCGACTTTATAGCAGTATTCATCAAGTTCTGAATACGTGGCATATCTTTTTTTCGAGATGTCGGCAGAGACGCCGTCGATCAAATCGTCGAAGTACGCTTTCGGAATATCGTATCGCCTGATTGTTGCAGTGAAATCCGAAATATTTTTCGAATCTGTTTCCGCCTGTCTGTAAACTTCACTAAGCAGCGCGCGGAGACGTTTTATTTTATCCCCGAGATATTCCGATGATTCGTATCCCGTGACATCAGTAATATTATCGGCAAATCTGCAGAAAGAATAAATTGCGTAGGCAGCATTACGTTTATCTTTAGGTAGCGCGAAAGATGAGAAGTAAAAACTTTTCGCATAGTGCTTCGTATATCTCCTGTATTCGCAAAACTTACCTTTTAAAAAATCCGGTATTATTATTTTAGCGCTCATTTATTCCTCCGTTAATTGTCCGTTAATAAGTTTGTCTGCAATCTTAGCGGATGAGACTACACCGGGAAGCCCTGCTCCGGGGTGGGTTCCTGCTCCCACGAAGTAAAGGTTATCGAAATCTTCGGATCTGTTATGCGGTCTAAACCACGCGGACTGCGTGAGAATAGGAGACACGGAAAAAGCGGAGCCAAGATGGCTGTTAAGTTTATTGCTGAAATAACGCGGGTCGATAAAATGTTCCGCGACTATGTTTTCCTGCAAATCGTGCAGATAATTTTCCTCCAGGAAGTTCATTATTCTGTTCCTGTATTCTTGCGCTTTCGTTTCCCAGTTTATTTCGCTTCCAAGATGAGGAACAGGGGACAGGACGTAGAAGGATTCGTGCCCTTCGGGTGCGACGCTGCTATCGGTGAAAGTAGGCATGTGCAGGTAGAGCGAAAAATCCTCCGCTAGAATTTTTTTATCGAAAATATCCGAAATTAGTTCTTTATACCTCGGACCGAGTATTATGTTGTGGTGTTTCAGTTTTCCCTTGTTGTATCTTTTCTTAGTTCCGAAATATATCACGAAAAGCGACATGCTGTATTTCATATCGGCGAATCTCGAGTCTTTATTTTTCTTGCGGTGCCTGCCGTCAATCAGGTTCAGGTACGAATAAGCGACATCCGCATTGGAAACGATAATGTCCGCCTCAATAGAGGTACCGTCCTTGAGTTTTACACCGGTTACTTTTCTCTTTTGGGAAGTTATCTCGGATACTTCGGAATTGTAATGCACGATGCCGCCGGATTCGATGAACAATCGCATAAGTCCGTTTACAAGCGCTCCCGTACCGCCGACGGAATAATGAACCCCCCATTCTCGTTCGAGGTAATGTATCAGGCTATAAACAGATGTGGTGTCGAACGGATTTCCTCCTACGAGGAGCGGATGAAACGAAAAGCACTGCCTTAAAAAACCGTTGTTTACAAATTCCGAAACGTATTTATACACGCTTTTATGCGACTTCAGTCTGATGAGGTCGGGAACTACCTTCAGCATATCCGTAAATTTAAGGAAAGGCTTGTCAGAGAGTTCAACGAAGCCTTTTTCGTAAATCGCTTTTGTGGTTTTGATAAAGTTAGTATATCCCTGTTTGTCATCGGGATTCCATTTTTCTATTTCACCGAGAATAAAGTCGTGGTTGTCGTTATAGTCAAAGTATTTTCCTTCGTGGTTGAAAATCCTGTAAAAGGGATTCAGAGGAATTAAGTTGACATAATCACTCATTTTCTTTCCCGCCTCGGCGAATATTTCCTCAAAAAGGAAAGGCGCGGTTATGACCGTCGGGCCGGCGTCGAATTTGAATCCGTTCATTTCGAAAACGTACGCCCTTCCTCCCGGCTTGTCGAGTTTTTCGAGAATCGTAACGTCGTGTCCTTTAATTGCAAGTTTTACGGCGGCCGTAAGTCCTCCGAATCCGCTTCCTATTATAATAATTTTTTTCTTTTGCATTTTATACATTAATAATTCTTTTATCCGCTGCAAGTTCAGCGCCGCGGAATTTATTTATCAGAATAATCGCCGCTATAAACGTCAGACCTGCAATAGATTGCCAGGTGTAACCCGTAAATATATTTACCGTACCGAACTGGAAAATATTGATTCCAAGGAGAAGAAAAGATACGGCTGAGGTAATCCTTCCCGCTGATTCGTTCAGTTCATTTTTCCGCGGTATATAATTCAACACCGCGGTAATCACGAAGGAGACTCCGAACCAGGCAATATAATTCTCAATCGGCACAGAACCCTTTTCCCAGACCCAGAAACGGTTGACATGTGCGGCAAAGGGTTCGAGAACAAGATCATAAGCAGTGAGAAGCGCAGAGGCGGAAAAAACGTTCAAAATTGAATTACCCGGCGCGAAAGTCCTGACTATGAAAAGCGACGTCAGGGAAGTCATTATCCACGACAGGCCTACGGCGACCGGCGCGTTGAAAATCTGCGGTTGAAGTATTTCCGAATAGTAGTAATTCCCGAACGGAAATCCGGTGCTTGCGCCCGTTATCTCAACTATCATCACCATTGCGAAAATTGCAGGTAAGTACAGTAAATTCAGAAGACCGAAATTTTTATAAAACAAAAGCATTACAACGGAGAATTGCAGACCAATGAAGAGCGGCGTAAACCCGTTGTATACAGTTCTTGTCTGTGCATCAATCATCAGATAAGTGCCCGCGGGTGTGACGAACAGCAGGAATCCCGTCAATATGAAAAGAGTCCTATCAGCCATTCCTTTTTTTAAGTTCTTTAATTATCCTGCTTAAAAAGATGTCGGTATCATCGCTTAAATCCGTTTTCATTTTTTTGCTTATGTATTTTTCCCCGAGTATCGGAGCCATGAAATGAATATCGCTTCCATTCTCCCGAGTTAGTCTTATCTTGAAATTCAGGGTAACGATTACGCGTTCATCGCCTGCCTGTATGAATTTCGCTTTGCAGTAAAAATAATTGATGTCATTCTTAGAAGACTCGAAAGTAACGAGTTCGTTACCGGTTGTTTTCTTGAATAATATGAATGAGACACTGAAGCGGGACGCCATAGGAGGATCGATTTCGTAAACCCATTCGGATTTATTTTCGCCGAGAGATGTCACGCTCAACATATTGGGAAAGTTTCTGGAAAACACGGAAAGGTCCTGTATGAGTGTAATTATATCATTTACCGGAAAATCTAAAGTTCGGGTTTTTGAAACGGATGCCGAGACGGTAAATGAGGCGCCTGTTTCGTGCATTAATATTCCCCAAAAGACAAGAATAAAAAGAAACGTTTTTATTTTAGCCGCAATAATCATATTTGAAATTTTTCTTTTGTGAATTTAATTAATTCCCTGATATTTTCCGCTTTCAAATCGGCTTCGAGTGTAACGTTGTCGAATACCTTCAAAACTTTTCCCCCGACGGCAAGAACCGACCCGGAATTATTCGCGGCGGAATGAATTTCGGAAAGCATCTTTTTCAGAGCATTCTTATCATCAGCGACAGTCATAGGAATACATATCAAATCGGGTTTTATCGTTTTGACCGATTTAAGAATCGATTTTTGAGGCATATTCGTTCCGAAGAAGACTACATTCCAGCCGTAATGCCGAAGAATACCCGATACAAGCAGCAAAGGAATTTCGTGATGTTCGTTCTCAAGCGTCGTGCAAATTGCATGCAAGCCGTTTTTTTCCGCTCTGGCATATTTTGAATCGAGTCTGATAACTGCTTTCGTAAGTTTAGCCGAAGCAAGGTGCTCGTCTTCGATACCAATTCTTTTACGCTCCCATTGTTCACCGATATCTGACATTGCCGGAGCCGTTACGTTGTCATAGAGATCCAGCATCGGGAGTCCCGACTCAAGCAATGCGTTCATGTATTCGTATAAATCGTTATCATTATCCGAAAGAAGTTTTTTCAGCATTGTATTCTTAAGTCTTGCGAAATCGTATTCCGGTTTCCGATTATGAGTGCCTAAAGTATTATCCTTAAAAGTGAATGAAAACTTCGACGTAAATTCCCTTATATCAGATTTTCTGAATTTTCTATGACCTCCCGGAGTCCTGAAACATTTAAGGGAGCCTGAGTCCGCCCATCTTTTCACGGTGGATTCATTGACGCCGATAATATCAGCAACCTGTTTTGATGAATACAAATTGTCCATACGCACATAAACGTTTTGCACGTTATAAACGTTCCGAACGTTTTAAAAAGGCATGAAACAGTCAATAATTGAAGATTATATGAATATAAAGAAACGGTTCCCGTAGATTTCCGGGAACCGTTAATAATTCGTGAATCAGGTTTTTTTACAAATCAGGTTGTTGTACCTGCATCAAGTTTTTTCTTTTTTCGGCCCGTCAGTTTTTTAATTAAATCATCAGTGCTCGAGTAGATTGTCGGTATGATTACCAGTGTAAGGAATGTGGAAACCATGAGTCCGAATATAATAGCCACGCCCATCGGCCTCCAGAACGCTGAATTTTCCCCGCCGATTACAAGGCTAAGAGTTCTCCAGTCGAAATCAATACCCGATGCTAAAGGTACGATTCCAAGTATTGTTGCAGCGGCAGTAAGGAATATGGGTCTCATCCTGATCAGTCCTGCCTGAACGAGGGCTTCGTCTCTGTCGAGTCCGCGTTTTTCGAGTTCCTTCTGGAAGTCAAGAAGAACTATAGCGTTTCTGACTACGATACCCGCGAGCGCGATTACGCCGATTCCTGTCATTATGATTCCGAAGGGAGTGCCGGTAATCAGAAGCCCCGTCAATACACCAATCAGTGAAAGCAGAACCGATATCATAATAATCATCGGAACCCTTATAGAATTAAATTCCAGAACCATAAGGAAGAAAATCAGGAGCAAAGCAATTATAAGCGCTTTACCGAGAAACGCCGATGACTCCTGCTGGTCTTCCTGTTCGCCCGTGTATGAAATTACATAGCCCTGCGGAAGTTTGAAATTCGCAAGTTTCGTCTGCACGTCTTTCAGGACATCATTTCCGAGTCTGCCTTCGGCATTCGCTGAAACGGTAATCACGCGTTTGAGGTCTTTTCTGTTAATCGTTCCTATTCCACCCGAAAATTCGACTTTACCGACCGAAGATATGGGAATCTTTTGACCTTTAGTATTGGAGATATACATATTGTCAATCGTGTTGATATCGTTTCTTTGTTCTTTTAAGAGTCTTACGGTCACATCGTATTCATCTTTTCCTTCCCTGATCTTACTGGCGGTAGTGCCGTTAACGGCGGTTCTTAAAGCGGCGCCTATCATAGCAGTATTCAGACCGTACAATGCGGCTTTTTCCCTGTCGACAATAATTTTTATTTCTGGTCGCGCCGCGTCATAATTCGATTTCAGGTCCTTAAGCCCGGGTATGTCCTTAATCTCTCTTTTGATCTGATCTGACAATTCACCGAGTTTTTCTATGTCATCGCCGGCAATTTCAATATTAACCGGAGGTCCTGTTGGCGGACCGTTCTGCTGCTTTTCAATTTCGATTTCTCCGCCGGGAATATCCTCAATTGCCTTACGAATCTGTTCGAGAGTAATGAATGAACTTTGCTCTCTGTCGACTTTGTCAATAAAATTAATCGTCACCACGCTCTTCGTAGGGATACCGTCTCCGCTGAAATCGAGAGGATTGTTGGAAGAGCCCACGTTCGTAACGATATATTTAATGTCGCTGAGAGCGGGAATTTTCTTTTCGATTTCCCTTGTTGTTCTGTCCGTTTGCTCTATGTTCGTGCCAACAGGCATAGTAACCGTAACGACGGCTTCTCTCGGGTCGGTATCCGGAAAGAATTCCACTCCGTAATTGAACTGACTGTAAACGACAAAGACAAGAACAAACATCGCCGCGGTGATTAAGAGCGTTCTTTTCCTGTGCTTCATCGCGTTTCTTACGGCTTTCTCATAAATCTTGAGGGCCCCGCCGAATAGCACTTCATCGAAATGCTCGAGGAATCTGCCGATTGGTCTGAATTTCTTTCTCTGCGAACGTTCCTTATCTTTTTTAAAGTGAATAAATATTGACGCCTGAACGGGGCTGATAACCATTGCAACGAACAGCGATGACAGCAGGCAGACGATTAGCGTAATCGGCATGTATTTCATGAAGTCGCCTACAATTCCCGGGAAGAATAGAAGCGGGAAGAATGAGGCAATTATAGTAAGTGTAGCAATCGTTACGGGAAACACCACTTCTCTCGGGCCTTCTATTGAGGCGTCGTGCGGATTATAATTTTCTTTTTCCTGAAGCCTGTAAATGTTCTCGACAACGACTATAGCGTCGTCAACTATAATACCGAGGACAAGTATCAGCGTAAACAGCACAATCATATTTAGAGTTATGCCCATCATGCTAAGCACGATGAACGAAATCAGAAATGAAAGCGGAATTGATGTCGCGACAAGTATCGAGTTTTTAATTCCCATGAAGAAGAAGAGAATAAGGAACACGAGTACGACACCCGTGATGATTCCGTTTTCGAGTTCGTGAACGGTGTTTTTTATATAATCCGAATCGTCGCCCGTGATGTTGTAAGTAACGCCGTCAGGTATCAGATCTTTGTTGTCCTTTAAAAGTTCTTTCACCTTATCAGAGATTTCGATGACGTTTGCGCCGCTTCTTTTCTTAACCGGTAGGGAGATGCTTTCTATGCCGTTCTGGCGCGCGTAGGTCTGTCTTTCCTTGTATCCGTATGTCACCTGCGCCACGTCTTTGATATAGACCGGGAAATCTCCTTCCTTCTTGACAACGATGTTACTCATCAGTTCGGGATTCTTATATTCACCCGGAACACGGATAAGGAAACTTGATTTTCCGATATCAATATTACCGCCGGGGATGTTAAGGTTTTCCGCGGAAACGGCGTTTATGAGGTCATTGAAACTGAGATTATAGTAATTCAGCCTGTTTGCATCCGCGTCAATTTTTACTTCCCTGTCCAGACCGCCCACAACTTCGGCGGAGAGGACGCCCGGAATCTCTTCAATCTTGTCCTGCACCGATGTTCCGATTTTTTTCATCTCGGCGGGATTGAGGTTACCGCTTATGTTGACGTACATCATCGGAAGTTCGGAGAAGTTGATTTCCATAATCACCGGTTCTTTAATATCCGTAGGCATCTTTGTCTTTGCGGTCGCGACCTTGTCCCTTACTTTCTGCAGGGCGTCGTCGATAATCACGTCAGTATTGAATTCAACGGATATTGAACTGAAACTCTCGCGCGATACAGATTTAACTTCTTTAACTCCGCTTATACCTTTAACTTCCTTTTCGATTTCCTGAGTTACCAAATTCTCGACATCCTGGGGAGAGACTCCCGGATACACTGTTGCTATAAACACATACGGTATCTTGATGGACGGGCTTGATTCTCTCGGCAGGGATATGTAAGAGACCGTGCCCATCAGTACGATAATCGTGACGAGAACGTAAATCGAGACCCTGTTGCTTACTATTAATTTGAAAAATTTCATACTTTTTAAACTTTTTAATTTATTATCTTGACTTTATCGCCGTCGGTGAGACCGTAGAAACCGACGTTGATAAGCGTTTCACCAATATTCAGACCTTCTTCAACAAGAACTTTATTATCCGACCTCCCCGCGAGTTTCAGGATTCTCTTTTTCGCGATATCGCCGTCGAGGACGAATACAAACCTTTCGTCTCCGTTGTCGACAATGTATTCCTGCGGCAGAACAACCGCGTTGTCAACATTGAGGTTAGTGAACTCAATGTTAGCGGACATCTCGGGTTTGAGTTTGCCGTTTTTGTTGTCGATTACAAGTTCGACTTCGAATGTTCTGTTTTGCGGATTAATAGTAGGGGAAACATAATTAATTCTCGCGCTGAATTCCTCATCCGGGAAAACAGCGAAAGTTACCTTCACATCTTCGCCTTTGGATACCTGAGCGATGTATCTTTCGGGAACGCCGCAACTAATTTTTACTTTCGATACGTTTACGATATTGAAAATCGGAACGCCCGGTGAAGACATCTCGCCTTTGTTCATATACTTGGCGTCAACTATACCGGATATCGGGGATACGACGTAACCCTTACTGAGCCTTGTCTTAAACAGGTCAACGGATTTCAGAGCAATTTCCATCTGCAGTTTCGCGTTCGTGTACTGCTGCTCGGTAGCAACGCCGTCGGCATAAAGTTTCTCGGTTCTCACGAAATTCTCTTTCGCGAGTTCGAACTGGGATAACGCCTGATTGTAAGAAGCAATATCAACGTCTTTTTTCAGTTTGACAACTACTTCGCCTCTGCTTACCCTGCTTCCCTTGTCTTTAGAGAGGTAGGTAATCAGGCCGCCCTCTTCGGACGACAATTTCGCGGTTTCGAAAGGCTTCACAGTACCGACAATCTTGTAATTTTCTTCGAAGTGCTCGCCCTGAACAATCATCGTCTTGACAAGCGGTAATTTCTTTTCACTTGTCTTGTCGTTTTTCTTTCCGCAAGCAGATAAAGAAACTGTGAGAATTGCGACTGATAGTAATATTATATATTTTTTCATATTATTGATAAATTTTATTTATTCTTTTCCAGTAATTCTTCCAGGCCTGTTTTTGCCATTTGATATTCGAGTATTGCCTGATAGTACCCGAGTTTTGAATTGCTCAGCATTAATTGAGCGTCAATGACGTCAATCTGGCTTAATACGCCGTTCTTGAAACTCAGAGCGGCGAGTTCATATCCTCTTTCGGCGAGTCTGACGGTCTCAAGGGATGCAATAATTTTTTTCCTTGCTTCTCCGATTTTAAGAAGTACGGTCTGCGCCGATATTTTCAGTTTCTCCTTTACGTCGGATATCGTCTCGTCGGTTTTCTTTATATCGATTTCCGTCTGTTGTTTTTTAAATGTGTTTCTGAAGAAATTAAGGTTCCAGGTCATGCCTACACCGGCATTAATGACGGGAAAGTACCTGTACTTGTCAAGTGTCCTGCCGTCATCTTCAGCGGACTGAATGTTGAACTGTCCGAAAACGTAGAATTTCGGAAGATAGTTAGCTTTATCAACGCCGAGCAGTTCGTTGTTGATGTTCCTGCTGATTTGCAACTGTCTTATTGAAACATGATTATTTGCAATCTTACTTATAAGAACATCATCGTTTCCGAATACTTCGAGGCTGTCATATTCGAGCGAGCCTTTTACGTCAATATCGTTGTTATCTTTCAGCCCCATAGCATTCTTAAGCGACTTTCTGCCGATTGTAAGATTATTTTCCGCTTCAAGCAAAGGGGGTCTGTTATTTTCCGCCGTAACCTTTGCCCTGAGGAAATCGAATTCCGTAGCCGCGCCGTTCCTGTACTTTTTTTCTACAACGTCGAAATTATCCAGAGAGTTCTGAAGAGCCTGTTTCCTGACGTTATAAATCTCCTTCAGGAAGAGGACGTTGAAGTACGCCTTCTTAACGTCTGCTACAACTTTCGCCTCTTCGAGCGCTACGTTTTCATTCTGCAGATTCGAATAATACTCGGCGATTCTGATACCCTGAAATACCGGTGTACCGAGAACGGGAATCGGTTCTGAAACCTCGAGAGAATTAATCACCTGATTGTCCGTTCCGATTGAGTATCTCTGTCCGAAAATATCGAAATACTGCTTCTTAAACGCCCTTATGTACTGGGATTTGAGGTCGAGGGTAGGCAGCAGATTCTCATTATAAACCTGAGATACCTTCCTTTCGGCTTTAAGCCTGTCAAGTTTCGCGTTGACAAGGGATGAATTGTTTTTCTGAGCCGTTGATATCGCTTCCTGAAGGGAATACTCTTTCGTATTTCCCTTATCCTGCGCGGATAAAATCGGAAGGAATGCGGATAAAAGCAATACCAGGGCTGTTATTCTGATTCTCATATGGTTATTTGTTGATAAGTTTTTTCTTTTCTTCATTGTATTTGATTCTTCCCTTGGCGGTTAAAATGCCGTTCAAATGTATGTCGAAAACGAAATCAACCGCGTCTTTCATAGTGCAGTTACAACTCTGAAGGAATACCGGGTTCACGATTGCTCTTAACGTTGCCGCGTAAGATTCGACAATAAGTTCCGGCGGATAACTCGTAATGATTTTTTCCTTGCACCCGAGTTTAATTAATTTCTTCACGATGTCGTATATTTTTTCCGTCCTGAAAGTTTCGATTTGCTTCCAGATTTCGGGATAATGAGTACGCATATCCTTTATCCATTTCTCGCTAACCTGACATACTTGCTTTGAATAATTTTCCAAAAGGAGCGCGAGTTTGGAAGCAACATTAATCTTCCGGGAAAGTATATCGTCCACCCATTTAACAGAACTTTTTAGCGTATAGTCTGTCGATTCCCGTATAAGGTCGTATTTTGATTCGAAATATTTATAGATTGTCTTCTTGCTAATGTTTAGTTCTGCGGCAATTTCGTCCATAGAAGTCTTGTACAGACCGTTTGAATAAAACAGTTCTGTAGCCTGTCTCATAATGCGGTATTTCTCCTCGTTGTTTTTTTTCATGTGCCTATGGAAACTATTTTAGTATTTTAAGTTTCCAAAATAATATTATTGTAATTCAAAATCAATTGCATTAAAAAATAAAAGGGGAATATTTCTGATACGCAAAGCGAATATTAAAGTTTCAGGGCAAAAAAGAGAAAAACCCGCGTAATACACGGGTTTTTGTACCGGAGGAGGGACTTGAACCCCCGACCTGCGGATTATGATTCCGACGCTCTAACCAGCTGAGCTACTCCGGCGGATTATTTTACTTCTCTAATAATTCTGACGACCTTGTAAATCCTGAAAATATCGTTTTTCCTCACTATCATCGGCGCGTATTTCGTATTCACCGAGTAAAGCATAACATTATCATCGTCGATGAACTTAATCAATTTCGCGTTGCTCGAGTAGTGTTCGGGAATCGTTTTAAGGTTGACGATAACCGCTCTTCCATCTTTAATCTTATGCGGTTCGTCCGAACATACAAGCAAATCGCCCGGATTGATGTAAGGTCTCATCGAATCACCGCGGGCTGTTACTGCGAAAGGGTTAACATAATAATTTATATCAGTTAATTCAATGTATTTTACCGTGTCGGAGTTGATCTGTGAGTATACGGGAGTGCCGCAATCCACCTCAGCCAGTACGGGAACGAGTTTTGATTTAGAGGAAACAGGAATCCTGTTCTTGAGCATTTCGCCCTCGCCGTTTATTAGCCAGTTCATACTGCAGCCCATAGAAGATATTTTTTCGAGCATATCCGGAAGGGGCATCCGTTCGCCGCAGAGATATTTTTGGAGAGCCTGTGGAGTTATTCCGAGACTGACCGCTATCTCGGTCTTTTTAATTGAAACCGCCGAACAAAAATCGGAGAACCGTCTTGCGAAATCGCTTCTTTTCATTTTATTGTATTAATG
>DATMXZ010000236.1:0-2117 GCA_035561235.1 Ignavibacteria bacterium | reverse complement strand
CCTGATAGATATACTCATCGTTACCTACGTATTTTATAAACTTTACAAGGTAATGAGGGGCACGATTGCGTTCCAGATTTTCCTTTCTTTATTGCTTATACTCGGCATATCGTTCATTGCGCAGGTTCTCAACCTTCAGGTTATGAGTTGGCTTCTCAGTAAACTGACTGACATCTGGGTCATAGCTCTGATAATACTGTTCCAGCCTGAGATTCGGAGAGTCCTTATTATTATCGGCAGGACGCGAATCGTTAGGTTCTTCATGCGGATAGACCTTAAAGAAAACGTTACTGAAGTTGTTGACGCTTGCGTAGAGTTTCAGAAGAACGGTTGGGGCGCGCTTATAGTGATTACACGCACGACAGGGCTTCAAAACATTGTCGAAACGGGCGAAAGGATAGACGCGAAAATCAACAAGGAACTTCTCGTCTCGATATTTTATCCGCGCTCTCCGCTTCACGACGGCGCGGTTATTATAAACAACAATAAAATCGAAGCGGCGCGTTGCCTGCTTCCGCTTTCGGAAGTCCAGTCTCTGACGAACAAAAATCTCGGTACGCGGCACAGGGCGGGTCTCGGCATATCCGAGCAGTCGGATGCTATCGCGGTTATAGTATCGGAAGAAACATCAAGAATCTCAATTGCCGACGATGGGAACCTTCACGCTTGCAAGGACATAAAGGAACTTGAAGAAAAATTAAGAGAAGCAATGAGCAGCACGAGTGTGACGAAGTCGCTTAAATCTCTTTTTGAATCAACCGAAGAAAGCGAAGAAAAAAACAAATGATGTCAGTCTCCCTGCAGGACTTTCAAAGGAAAGAACTCATAAAAAAACTAATCGAATCCGGAATCAAGGATAAAAAAGTCCTTGACGCGATTAATACTGTAAAAAGAGAACTCTTTGTCAGTCCCGAATTCAAACGTTTCGCGTACGAAAACAACGCTCTCCCGATCAGCAACAGCCAGACTATTTCGCAGCCTTATACGGTTGCGTTCATGACTGAGATTCTGAAAGTGAACCCCGGCGATAAGATTCTTGAAATCGGAACGGGTTCAGGATATCAGGCTGCGATTCTGTGCGAACTCGGAGCCGATGTGTATTCTGTCGAAAGAATCGAGCAATTATATAAAGAAGCGGGAATAATCCTGAAGAAAGCCTCTTACGACGTGAAACTTAAATGCTCGGATGGAACAAAAGGCTGGAAGGAGCACGCTCCCTATGACGGAATTATAGTTACCGCCGGCAGTCCCTCAATACCTGAGACTCTTGTGAATCAACTCGCCCAGGGCGGAAGACTCGTTATTCCGGTCGGTGATAAACAAATACAGGAAATCTGGTGTGTCACTAAGGAAAAGGATAAAAAAGGAAAAGATTCATTCACCACGGATAAATACCAGTATTTCAAGTTTGTACCGTTAATCGGCGATGAAGGCTGGAAAAATGCTTGATGACAGTTTTAAAACGATTGAAAGCCGTTGTACGGCGGAAATTAAAATAAACAGATCAAAATTCATCGCGAACGCCTTTAATGTAAAATCCGCAAAAGATGCCGAAGAGGCGGTCTCCTGCATTAAAAAAACATTTTTCGATGCAAGGCATCATCCTTTTGCTTATGTCTTAAATGACGAGAACGTTTTTAGGTATAACGATGACGGTGAGCCGGGCGGCTCGTCAGGTAAACCGATTTATGACGCTATTAACAAATATGGATTAAAAGATGTTATAGTTGTTGTAACTCGATATTTCGGTGGAATAAAACTCGGGGTCGGAGGACTGAAACGGGCTTATTTTGAATCTGCGGAAGAATGTTTAAAACTATGTAAAATCATAGAAATAGTTAAAACAAAGACCGTGATTCTGCGTTTCCCGTACTCGCACATTAATCACGTTATGAGATATCTTGAACGTGAAGGTATTAAGTTGTCAGGCAATAATTCCGGAGAAAACGCCGAACTCGTTTGCGAAGTCAGGATGAGCAAGTTGAGCACACTGGAAACCGAATTATGGGATATTACAAAAGGTAACATTACCGCCGAAATGTCCGTCTGATTCAGAGGATTCGATAATACTATCTGAACATAAAATTTACAAAAATACGCTTTTAGCCGTCTTATAG
>DATMXZ010000235.1:0-5153 GCA_035561235.1 Ignavibacteria bacterium | reverse complement strand
GGCAGATACCGATAATAATAAAGAGAACAACCGGGATAATGCGGGTTACAGGAGACCGAATAATTACAGGCGCCGGAGATTCAATAAATTTAAAAGCAAGAAATTACAGGCTGAGAAAAACAAAAACGACGTCAATCCTAACGAAAACAGAGTTTTTCTGCCTTCGAACAAATCCGTTTCCGTCGTTATTCCTCTTTTGAACGAAGAAGAGTCTCTGAAAGAACTTTCGCAAAAACTCGAAGAGGTTTTCAGCAGATTGAATTGTGGATATGAAGTGATTTTTGTAGACGATGGAAGCACGGACAGGTCATTTGAGAGAATTCAGGAAATACACGGAAAAAACAACCGTTTTAAATGCATAAAACTAAGAAGGAATTACGGTAAATCTGCTGCGCTCGCCTGTGGCTTTAAAGCGGCGAAAGGGGATTACGTGTTCACGCTTGACGCCGACCTTCAGGACGACCCCGATGAAATTCCCGAACTTCTGAAAATGCTTCTTTCTGGATTCGACCTCGTATCGGGATGGAAAAAAATAAGATACGACCCGTTCATAAAAAGAAACACGTCGAAAATATTCAACTACGTCACGTCAAAACTTTCAGGAATAAGACTGCACGATTTCAATTGCGGCATTAAAGGATACAGAAAAGACGTCGTGAAGAGCCTGAAAGTTTACGGAGAGATGCACAGATACCTGCCCGCGCTCGCGCACCTGCAGGGATTCAAGGTAACGGAAAAAATAGTAAAGCATCATCCGAGAAAATTCGGAAAAACAAAGTTCGGCGCCAGCAGGTTCATAAACGGTTTTCTTGACGTGCTGACCGTCGTGTTCACGAACAAATACATTAAAAAACCGCTTCACCTTTTCGGTACGCTCGGAATGCTTTCGTTTCTCGGCGGTTTCATAATTACTTTGTACCTGACACTGCTGAAATTTCTCGAAGGAGAATCAATCAGCAACAGACCGCTGTTTCTTATCGGCATATTGTTCATAATAGTTGGAATACAATTTTTCTCTCTCGGTCTTATAGCCGAAATGATAACCAAAACAAACGCGCACGAAGAGGATTTCTTAATTGAAAAAACATTGTAATGCCGCTTAATTCAGTCAGCAATAAGGCTAAAATCGGAACAAACGTTACAATCGGCGACTTCACGGTTGTAAAGGACGATGTCGAAATAGGGGATAACGTTGAAATCGGCTCGAACGTTATCATAGACAACGGCGCGAGAATTTCTGATAACGTGAAAATTCATCACGGCGCGGTGATTTCAACCGTGCCGCAGGATTTGAAATTCGCGGGCGAATACTCCACGCTCGAAATCGGGAAGAATACGGTCATCCGCGAATACGCCACGCTCAACCGCGGAACGAAAGCAAGCGGGAAAACGGTCGTCGGCGATAACTGCCTGCTGATGGCGTACGTGCACGTCGCGCACGACTGCATTTTGAAGAATAACATTATTATGGCTAACTGCGCCACGCTCGGCGGTCACGTTGAAATTGACGACTTCGGATTTGTCGGCGGACTCGTGGCCGTGCACCAGTTCATAAAAATCGGCGCGCACAGCATAATCGCCGCATTCGGAAAAACCGTGAAAGACATTCCTCCGTACATAACCGCAGGCGGAAACCCGATGAAGTACGAAGGACTGAATGTTCTCGGACTTAAACGAAAAAATTTCATGCCGACACAAATGGGGTCAATCAAAGAAGCGTACCGCATACTATACAAATCGGGTCTGAACATTTCGGACGCGGTGAAAAAAATAAACGCCGAAATGGAAAAGACCGCGGAAGTAAACACAATCCTTGATTTCATCTCAAGAAGCACGCGGGGAATTCTTACCGACAAAGGTTAAAATGCCCCCCGTGAATTACAGGAAGAACCTTGAAATAAAAACTCCCGTAACCGGCATTTCGAAATATCGGAGGCTCGCTCTTGACTACGTCAAGTCAGACAAACACTCAAAACATTTTACCGAAAAACAGACCGATATTTATTATAACATTAAAACAGGACGGCTTAAACTCAGAATAATTGACGGAAAGAACGGCAGGCTTATATTTTACAGGAGAGCGAACACACAGGGTAAACGTGTATCGAATTATTTCCTTTCCGAAACCTCCACGCCTGAAGAACTTGATTCAATTCTTACCGCTTTGTATGGAAAAAAAGTGATAGTGGACAAGAAACGCGAAATATTCACGTCGCGGAACGTTAGAATTCACCTCGATAACGTTAAAGGCTTGGGAAAATATCTTGAATTTGAGGTAATTTTTAATTCAATTAATACGGCGCGTAAAACGCTCGATAAGTTAATCGGGCATTTCAAACTCGACGAATCAGCGTTTATCAGAGGCTCTTATTCGGATTTAAAAATTAAAAAGGAACAATAAAATGCCGACAAAGAAATTAATATCAAGGGACGTTCAGCACGTTACGACAAAAGTGCTGCAACTTATGAAAGACAACTATGAAAAGATTACGATGCTGACCTGCTACGACTATCTTACGGCAAAATTTCTCGACGCCGCCAAAATCGAACTCATACTCGTAGGCGATTCTCTGAGCAACGTGATTCAGGGAAACGAAACGACTCTTCCCGTCACGCTCGACGAGATGATCTATCACACTTCAATCGTCAGAAAAGGCGTTGAAAGAGCGATGGTAATCGCCGATATGATTTTTATGAGTTATCAGGCGGGAATAGACGAGGCGATACAAAACTGCGGCAAAGTGATGAAACTAACGGGCTGCGACGCGATTAAAATGGAAGGCGGGCACTACATCGCCGAAACGGTGAGAAGGCTTGTTGAAATCGGAATTCCCGTGATGGGACATCTCGGACTTACTCCGCAGTCAATAAATAAGTTCGGCAGTTACAAGACAAGAGGCATAGAAAAAAGCGAAGCCGACCAGATATACAAGGACGCGCTCATACTCGAACAGGCGGGATGCTTCGCGATTGTGCTTGAGAAAATTCCCGCGAAACTCGGCAAGAAAATTTCGCAGGCGCTTAAGATACCTACAATCGGAATCGGCGCCGGACCATACTGCGACGGGCAGGTGCTCGTTACCCCCGACATGCTCGGAATGAACGAGGAATTCAAGCCGCGCTTCGTCAGGAAATATATGAACCTCGCGCAGGATATGAAGGACGCTTTCAGGAGATACATAAGCGACGTGAAAGAAAATAAATTCCCGACCGAGGACGAAAGTTATTAACGCATGGACCTGCTTCAAAAAACATTGTTTAAAATCGGAGACCAGGGAGTTACGTTTCTCTCTCTGATAGTGTTCGCGCTCGTTTTCATTCTCGTGATTATTATCGCGCGCGTGACCCGCCGCATACTCATCAAGAGAGTGTTTCCGAAACACGAAATCAACGAGGGAATAGCCCGCTCGATTGCCCGTATCGTAAATTATCTGATACTCGTAATCGGCCTGCTCGTCGCGCTCAACTCCGCGGGCATCAATGTTTCGTTGCTGTTCGCTGGAGGCGCCGCGATTATGGTCGGCATAGGATTCGGACTTCAGAACATAGCGAACAATTTCATCAGCGGTCTCATCATACTTTTCGAAAGACCGATAAAAGAAGGAGATTTCATCGAAGTCGCCGGAAAAATGGGAACCGTAACTTCTATTTCCTGGAGAAGCACGAGAATTAAAACACCCGCGGGCATCATGATTATCGTTCCGAATTCGTTCTTCATAGAGAAAGAAGTCGTCAACAGGAGTTACGTCGAAAAAACACAGATTGACATCCCCGTTACAATATCGCACAGCGAGGATTTCGACAAAGTTAAAGATGTTCTTTTAAGACTCGCCGTTGAAAACGAACTCGTGCTCAAAGACTGCCCGCCGTCGGTTTCATTCTCCGAAATAACCGAACTCGGAATAATTATGAAATTGTGGGTCTGGATAACCGACCAGGATAAGTACGCTTCCGTTCGCTCTCAGATAAATTACAGAATACTTCAGGAGTTCAGAAAAGAAGGAATCAAATTCCCCGTTCAGCAAAGAGAAGTTACGAACATAAATTCCTGAACACGCTCACGGTTTTATGAAAGATAAAATCAAAATCATAAAAGGCGACATAACTAAAAGAAATACAGACGCGATAGTTAATGCTGCCAACAGAACACTGCTCGGAGGCGGAGGCGTTGACGGAGCGATTCACAGAGCGGCGGGGAAAGAACTGCTTCTCGAATGCAGGACGCTTAACGGCTGCGAAACGGGCGGCGCGAAAATCACAAAGGGCTATAACCTCAAGGCAAAGTATGTTATACACACTGTCGGTCCCGTATGGAGCGGAGGCGGACGTGGTGAAGAAAAACTTCTCACTTCCTGTTACTTGAACTCGCTGGCGCTCGCCTCGGAGAACGGCTTGAAATCAATTTCATTCCCCGCCATAAGCACCGGCGTTTACGGTTACCCGCCGGAAAAAGCCGTGAAGACTGCTGTCGCAGTCGTTCTTAATTTTCTCAAGACAAATTCAGAAATAGACACCGTAGAATTCGTTTGCTTCGATGACCAAACCTTTTTGTTGTATGAGCAGGAACTGTCACGCAGTTGACGCAAATCCAAAAATTGAAATTTGAAAGTGCTAAATTGCAATTTCAATTTTACACTTTACCTTTTTTAAGTGCCGTAGGCACGGCAGTTTTATAGAAAAGAAATCATGATAAAAAAAAGACCCGTAGGGTCGACAGTATATATTCGTTATACTGCCGTCCCTACAGGACTATATTTTTGTGCCGTCCTTTTTCTAAAACACTATCGTCCCTATGGGACTAAAAACAACTAGAAAGCAAAATTTGAAAGTGTAAAAAGTACAGTTGAAAGTAAAAATTATTATAGCCACAAAAAAAGCCGTTCGGTTAGGAGCGGCTTTATAACAATCATGATATTACTTATTTATGAATCTTCAACTTGTTAACAGACAGGCCGTTGAGTTCATTTGATTTATATACCGTCCCTACAATTTTTCCATTTTTCCAAAACAACTTATTGTCAATAATTATTTCGGGTTGACCTTTCCCACGATAATATCCGGCGGATAAGTCCGCACAAAAAAGTGTATCAATTTTATTTAGATCCAAACTATAATATTTCATATATTCCAATGTCGAATAATTTAATGTGTCA